>JAUXFR010000240.1 GCA_030622805.1 Anaerolineae bacterium
CAGGGACCATACTGCTCGATACCAGTGTTATTATTGATGGAAGAATTGCTGATATTGCCCGGACAGGATTCTTGGTTGGCTCGCTGCTCATACCCCGCTTTGTGCTAAATGAACTGCAGTATATCGCTGACTCTTCTGATAGCTTAAGACGACAGCGCGGCAGACGTGGTATGGAAGTGTTATCACAACTCCAGAAGGACAATGTAATTCCGGTTCAGATTAGCGATATCGATGTGGAAGGGATTCGCGAGGTGGATGAAAAGCTGGTCGTATTAGCCCGTCAGCTTTCCTGTTCGATACTGACCAACGATTATAACCTCAACCGTATCGCTGAACTGCAGGGTGTGAAGATCTTAAACGTCAATGAACTGGCAAACGCTGTCAAAACCGTCTTCCTACCAGGCGAATCGCTAACCATTGATATTATTCAGGAAGGTCGTGAAGCAGGTCAGGGCATTGCGTATCTGGACGATGGGACAATGGTGGTTGTAGAAGACGGACGCAGCCGGATCGGCACCCAATCGACTGTCACAGTGACCAAGGTTCTGCAAACCGCAGCGGGAAGGATGGTTTTCTCCCGGATAAAAGAGAATGAAACGAAATGAGAATCGGCAAGGTTTGAACTAAACAAAATCAATCGATTAGATACGCAGAAATACATTCATCTTTTTTTATCAGGATTTTGTCATGGCATTACAGATATATAACACGCTTACCCGAAAAAAAGAACTATTTGAACCATTAGAAGAGGGTCAGGTTCGGATGTATGTCTGCGGACCGACCGTATATGCAGCAGCACATGTCGGTCACGCGATGTCCTCTCTCGTATTTGATATCGTCCGCCGATACCTTGAATATCGTGGTTATCGAGTGATCCACGTAATGAATTACACGGATGTGGACGATAAAATCATTCAACGCTCAATGCTGGAAGAAGTGCCGGCAGTGGAGCTCGCAGAACGATATATTCAAGAATATCGCACCCAGCTCGACGATCTGAACATCCTTCAAGCAACCATAAACCCCAGAGCCACTCAAGAAATGGATCAAATAATAGAAATGGTTCAGGGTTTGATCGATAAAAACTATGCTTATGAAGCGCACGGAGATGTCTATTTCCGCGTGATGCGCGATAAGGATTATGGCAAGCTGTCGAGACGGCAGATCGAAGACATGCAGGCAGGGTCCCGTATAGCGGTCGATGACCGCAAAGAACATCCGATGGATTTCACGCTCTGGAAAGCTGCCAAACCGGGAGAACCTTCCTGGAACAGCCCCTGGGGTGAAGGTCGTCCGGGCTGGCATATCGAGTGCTCCGCGATGAACTTGCATCATCTTGGAGAGCAGATTGATATCCACGGGGGTGGAAATGATCTGATTTTTCCTCACCACGAAAATGAAATCGCTCAAACCGAGAGCCTTACAGGCAAACCTTTTGCCAAATACTGGATGCACAACGGCATGCTGCAGTTATCCGGCGAAAAGATGTCAAAATCTCAAGGCAACCTGGTGACAATCAAGGAATTTCTAGCCAATCATGAAGGTGATGTCCTGCGGATGATCATCCTAAATTCCAGCTACAGCAGTCCGCTGAAATTCAATAATGAAGTCATCTCACAGGCTGAAAGAGCCCTGGAACGATTACGCACCGCATTACGTCCGGCAGCTTCTACATTAGAGGTGGTGCAGCCTGGTATCAAGGAAGACCTCGCCGTGCAAATAAAGCTGACAAAAGAGGGTTTTATCAAAGCCATGGATGATGATTTCAATACTGCTGGTGCGATGGGACAGCTTTTCGATCTCGTTCGAGTAATCAACAAATCCCGTGATGATGGTGCAAATGACGCTGATCTTAAATCCGCTCAGGAACTATTGCGGGAATTAACTGGTGTACTTGGGCTGCGATTGATAAAATCCGATAAGGAATTAAGCCAGGCAGACAGGTTTATAGATTTATTAATTTACATCCGAACACAGCTTCGCGAACAAAAGGTATGGGCATTAGCGGATGAGGTTCGTCATCAATTAGCGGAGTTGGACGTACTGTTGGAGGACGGAAAAGAAGGCACAACCTGGCGCTGGAAATAATCGGAATGGTGAGAATCACCGCGGCAGAAAAATGTGCCGTCTTGTGACGACAGGTCAGGCGTAATTTCCGATTACAACGCGCCCTCACTGTGGGTTTACTGCTAATGAAAGAATGGATAACAGGAAGAAATCCAGTATATGAAGTTCTATCCGCCAATAGGCGTCATGAATATCAATTGCTCATCAACCAGACAGCCAACTTAAAGGGACGTCTGGCTGATATCGTTCGCTTATGCAAATCCAGGGATATCCCCATCGTAGAAGCATCCCAACAACAACTGGATGAGATCTATAAAAATCACCAGGGCGTTGCTCTTGAAACCAGCGCTTACCCATACAGCTCAACCATCGAAATAATAGACCGGATATCGGAAACCGGACAGACTCCCCTCCTGCTTTTATTAGACGCACTTCAGGATCCTCAAAATCTGGGTACTTTGCTGCGAACTGCCGAAGGTGTCGGAGTGCACGGTATATATTTACCGCTCCGTAAGACTGCAAAAATCACACCGGCAGTGGTAAACGCATCTTCTGGCGCCAGTGAACACCTGCTCATTACACAGGTTAATCTCGCACAAACAATTGGTTTATTGAAAAAAGAGGGGATTTGGGTGATTGGCTTAGAAGATATACCTCAAGCGCAGGCGCCCGATCAGGTAAGATTGGATGGACCAATCGCTCTCGTGGTTGGCAGCGAGGGACAGGGGATGAGACCTTTAGTGAGGAAATCCTGCGATATATTAATGAGCCTACCCATGAGGGGTAAGATCGATTCTCTTAACGCTGCTGTTGCCGGATCTATCGCACTGTACCTGGTCTGGCAAAGACGCGGTTATAGCGGGATCCAAATTCCTGGACCCGCCATTGACGATTATTAAAAAACTTGATAGACTCCTGCACTCACGGTGGAAGAGTGATCTGCACTCATTTGGCGTGCTTATCCATATAGACAAATCTGTGATAGGGTTATCGAGAAAACCTTGTCGCTGAATCGGGCCTCTGGTATAATGCCCTTCGCTATAAACTGGGTACCTTATCATTGCGCGCCGACGTAGCTCAAACGGTAGAGCAACCGCCTTGTAAGTGGTAGGTTACGGGTTCGATTCCCGTCGTCGGCTCTTCCAACATGCCAGCTTGTCCAAGGTAGTTGGATCATACCTGGGATTAATGTGTGTGCTACGTTGATGGCTGGCGACCTAG
>JAUXFR010000236.1 GCA_030622805.1 Anaerolineae bacterium
AAAACGGTCACAGAATCAAGCCTTTTCCGGATATCGGCTTCGATCGACTCCAGGAGGCGGTGACCTTGTTGTACGCTCCAGTCTCCAGGTACCAGCACATGGAAGGACACGAACTGGCGCATTCCGGATTGCCGTGTACGCAGGGCATGGAATTGTATCCCGTCCTGGCAATGCGAGTCCAGGATTTCAAGAACCAGGTTTACTTCATCATCAGGCAGTGCAGTATCCATCAAACCCTGCACGGACCTGCGAACCAGTTGAACACCGGACCAGATAATGTTCGCAGCGACGATTAAAGCGATGACCGGATCCAGGCGCATCCAACCAGTCAGGCTGACCAGCGTGATCCCGATCAGCACACCGACGGTCGTCCACACATCGGTCATCAGGTGGCGGGCGTTGGCTTCCAGCGATATCGACCTGTATTTCTTTCCCACTCGCAGCAGTATCAGCGCGACTGCCAGATTTATCAGGGCGGCGATAGTGGAGATAGCTACACCCAGGCCAACCTGTTCCAGGGGTTGGGGGCTGAGCAGCCGCGGAACAGCAGTGATGATAATGCCCACCGCTGCGAGCAGGATCAATCCTCCTTCGACGCCGCTTGAGAAATACTCCGCCTTGCTGTGCCCGTAGGTGTGTTCTTCATCCGCGGGTCGGGCAGCGATCGTCAGCATGGAGAACGCCATCAGCGCCCCGGCAAGATTTACGAAAGCCTCCAGTGCGTCGGATAGCAGACCGACGGAGTCTGTGATGAGGTATGTATATATTTTTAGCGTGATGGTTATCACCGCAGCGCCGATAGAAAGCCAGGCATAGCGAGCGAGGGAAGAACGATCAGGGGTCGTTTCTGTCATTGGTCTCTTCTATACATTACATTGTGTTCATAAGACAATGGATGTTAACGTAAATCCTGATTATTTTACCGCTTAGTTCCGATAAATTGTTGAAGAAAAACCTCAAGAATTGCAGGGCGTACCTAACTGGAGCGATGGTTCGCCCATGTTTCTACGCCGGTCGTGGGACATAAACTGTCAGCGAATTGGGAAAACGAATACTTCATATCCCCAGAAAGCCCCCAGGATCCTATCGGCGTCCTCGCAGCTGACTTCCACAGAGATGACCGTATCCGGCGGGGACGCCCCACCTTGTTCCAATGCTCCTGCGTTGGAACCCTCCCCATGATCCCCCAGAGTACTCGCCGCTGACTTCCGAAGAGATGAGCTGGTATCCAGTGGGGACGTAGGGTAAATCCGTAAACTATCGATCTCAACGCTCTTAATAATCCTTTCATTGGAATCCGCGTTATATAAGGTATAATATATCAAATTTATCCACTATGGATATATTTTTTCTTTACGGGTAACCCTGAATTTGCACCGCGAACGTGTAATGAGCCCATCAGGGTTGAGGTTGTTATTCAACCTGAGCATAACATGAGCGATCTGCCGCTCACCGGCGTGGGTGGTCGATCCGATTGGATGCTCTTGTAAAGCAGCAAGAAAAAATTTTTAGGAATGGAGGTATTAGATGCCACTATATATGGATATACATAAAGGTGTGGAAGGGTTGACGCCCGAAGCAGTTGCAGAGGCACATCAGAAGGACCTTGAGGTTCAGGGTGAATTTGGTGTAAAGTTTCTTAAGTATTGGTTCAACGAAGAAGATGGCACCGTCATCTGCCTGAGCAAAGCCCCGAGCAAAGAAGCGGCAGATGCAGTTCACCGTAAAGGGCATGGTCTCGTGGCGGATGAGATCATTGAGGTAAAAGAGGGGCATTAGATTATTTTCCGCCCCCTGCAAGCGCCGGATTGCAGGGGGCGGAAAATTGAATTAAATCATCGTAGGGGAATTAACCAGAACCAAACCGGAAAAAATATCCATCTTCATAACATACTTCAGTATGTTTCGCATGTCAGCCCGCAATTCGTTCGCGGGATGTCTGATGGGAAGACCGGCATCCCAATGCCGGGTTTAATAGATCATCCACGAATTAGGATCGAGTCTTGAATTTATCAAATGCACGTATGGGGGCTCGATGGGGATATAGTTGACAGTCACTTCCGAAGTGACTGTCAACTTGGTGCTAGTCGGTTTATTGCTGGGAAGTCACCCACGAATTGTGCTCAGCCCTGCTGAGTTTGTCCGAATACCCGAATTTGTGATATGAAGAATCTAATTGTGGTTTGTATTCAATCAAAATTTGAACTTTACTTAAATTGATGCTGCCATCGAACTGCTTTGATCTGTTTGCTGCAGTTTATCCAGCAGCATCCACCAGGCTATACTGGTCAAGACTCCTGGGATCAGCATAAATACCCCAAAATCCAAAAAACCGGTCCGAGTGTTCCCTACGATTGGAACCAGAAATCCCCAGCCGATCAAATTGGCTGCTATCCACAACGCTCCATAGTCCAATTGCCGGCGGATCACAAGCCACTGGCATACGCCAATAAATAATCCGAAGGTAATCATCCAGAGTGTATTGTCGAGGATCGTATCAACGAAGTAAATGTTCAAATAATAACCAGCGACGAACGGCAGCATCCAGCCGATCCATGATGCTGCAATCCACCAACTTATCCGATAAAAGTACCGCCGCAGGAGCAAGAATTGTAAAGATCCGATGATCAGCCCTATCGTAGGCGTGACAATGAACGGGAACAGGTAGTCTTCCGTGATGCGCGATTGTCCCGCCACGAAGATTGTGCCTCCTACGAATTTCTCGATAATGGAGACAATCACCCAATACATGACCCCCGTAATAAACACGCAGATTCCGGTAACCAGAACCCAGGCAGGATAAAACCACCACTCAGGCTTTCGCTTAATCGCATTCATTGGGTGCCTCCTTATTTTAAACGGGTAATGATTGAAATAATCATAACATGCTTCAGAATGTTTTGTATATCAGCCCGCAATTCATTCGCGGGATGTCCGGCGAGGATGCCAGGAAGATCAATGATGTGGCAATTAGACCCGGGCATTGGGATGCCCTGCTGCCTGTTGGGATGCGCAGACCCGGGCATTGGGATGCCCTACTACATAACAGGTAGACCGGCATCCCCATGCCGGGTTAGGAGACCATCCACAAATGGGTCTCATGTCACTAGCTTCTCAGATGTACGAAATGGGCACGATGGGGATATAGTTGACAGTCACTTCCGAAGTGACTGTCAACTGGCGCTCACATAATGTATTTATAGCTATTTTGTTAATCCGTTGTTAGTGTTACTGGCTGAGGCAGAGGTTCATCGCTTACAATACTATAAGGCACATCTGGATCAAAGTCAGCGCCATTCAGCTTTAAAATTCTTCTCAATCCTTACATCTTCGATCGTAGG
>JAUXFR010000061.1 GCA_030622805.1 Anaerolineae bacterium
GGGACCTCCCAGCTTTGAACCACTCCTGCGTGTAGCGCTGGCGATGGGCGCCGACCATGTCTACCTGCTCAGCGACCGCACCTTCGCAGGTGCAGACACATTGGCAACTACTTACACCCTGGCGAAAGGTATCCAGATGATCGGCAGCGTCGACCTGATCTTCTGCGGCGAGGAGTCATCTGATGGCGCCACCGGTCAGGTACCCCCGGGGTTGGCGGAGTGGTTGGGGATATCTCAACTGACCATGCTGACCGGTATCGAGGTGGATACTTCGGTACAGACAGCGCGCGGTCGCAGGAAGATCAAGGGGGGCTACGAATTATTAGAAGTTCCGTTGCCCTGTGTTATCTCCGTTAAGACCGCCTGCAATGAACCGCGCTTTATGGATTTCAACATAAAACCCTGGGCAATGGAGCCAGAACAACTCACGGTCTGGTCTGCACAAGACCTGGATGCTGATGTGAATTACATTGGACTCACCGGATCACCCACCCGGGTCACCGGTCTCGCCGAAGCCCCAATACGTGAACGTCGTAAAGAGTTCCTCGAAGGTTCGACGGTTCAAATCGCGCAATCGCTGGCATCCATACTGCAGGATTTATTATAAAAAACCGTCTCAACCCGCCAATAAAGCCAAAGTCGCTTCATAAAAGCAATCCTATTTGATCGTTCCCGTTTCGTCTATACTCACAAAGGTTTTCTCAGGAAACAGGCATTTATCATTAACTTATTCGTAAAACTCATTAAATTCGTGTCATTCGTGTTATAAAAGAGCCTAACCTTTCGTATAGGAGAAATCATAAATTGGATACAACCCCAGTTACCCTGGCTCTAGACACTCAAAACATACCTTACCAATTCTTCCGCCATCCCGGTCAGGTGCGCTCATTGGAACAGGCTGCCAAAGAGCGTGATCAGAGGCCCGAGCAGATCGTGCGCAGCATCGTGTTCCGCCTGTCAAAAGACGAATTTGTGATGGTGCTCATGGTCGGTCCACAGCAGATCTCCTGGTCCAAGCTTCGGAAGTTTCTGGGCCAGTCCAGGATTACAATGGCGAGCGAAGAGGAGGTACTGTCAGTGACCGGATACCCCTTGGGCGCCGTGTCCCCTCTCGGTCTGCCAGCATCGTTGCGCACCCTGGTTGACGATAGCGTCATCCATGAAGAGATCATCTCTATGGGTTCGGGGGTCCGCAATACAACCATTATATTACGCAGAGAAGATCTGCTGAATGCTCTGGGGGAAGTCGAGATCGGCTCTTTCTGCAAAGCTTGCTAGAGGCAAATAACTATGGGACTCAGCATTGGTATCATCGGATTGCCAAATGTGGGCAAAAGTACGGTCTTCAACGCCCTGACCGGCGCACAGAACGCCATGGTGGCGAACTACCCCTTCTGCACCATCCAACCCAACCGCGCAATCGTCCCCCTTCCGGATGAGCGGGTGGAAAAGTTGGCGCAGTTAGTAAACGTACCCAATACAATACATGCTACTGTGGAGTTCGTAGACATCGCCGGTTTGGTAAAAGGCGCCAGCAAGGGCGAAGGTTTGGGCAACCAGTTTCTGGGCAATATCCGTGACACAGACGCCATCCTGCATATCGTACGCTGCTTCGATGATCCAAATGTTGTACACATCAGCGAAACGCCAGACCCAAAGACCGACATTGAAATCATCAATATCGAACTATCCCTGGCAGATCTGGAGCAGTTGGAACGGAAAATTGAGCGTCTATCCAGCACGGTGAAGGGAAATCGAAAGTTGCTGCCGATGCTGGAACTGGCCCAGGATCTGTCGAGGCACCTGGATGCAGGGAAATTTATCTCCAGCTACCCTCATCAGGATAGCGAATACTTCCTGGAATTGGTCCACGAGCTGCGCTTCCTGACAATGAAGCCCTTTATCTATGTAGCAAACATGGACGAAGAAGGTCTCGCTGCAGGCAACCAGTACCTGGAGGCGACGCGCAATGTGGCTGCCGAACAAAACGTGTCAGTAATCGAGCTATGCGCCAGGTTCGAATCCGAAATTTTGGACCTGACACCGGAGGAACAGCATGAATTCCTTCTGATGGTCGGCGTAGACGAGAGCGGTCTAAGTCAGGTGATCAGGGAGAGCTTCGAAATTCTGGGTTTGCTCAGCTTCTTCACCAAGAATGAACATGAGGTTCGCGCCTGGGAGATCAAGCAGGGGTCAAGCGCCCCTCAAGCCGCCGGCAAGATCCACACAGATTTCGAACGCGGATTTATCCGCGCCGAGGTGGTCCCCTACGAAACCTTCATCGAATATGGCAGCGACGCCGCCATTAAAGCCGCCGGTAAAATGCACCTCGAGGGAAAAGATTATGTCATCCAGGATGGTGATGTGATCTACTTCCGCTTCAATGTATAAACATCGAATGATTACGAATATCGGTTGTTTTCTCCATAAAAAACACGAACGTTCACGCAGGCAGGAATACTACAGAAGTCCACGTAGGTGGACTTTGTGCAAATGTGATCTTTAATCACACGTAGCCGTGACTTTAGTCGCCGTCACCCAGCTCGAAATAAAAAAACCCGGTATCACCAAGATACCGGGCTCCGAAATCCACTACAATTTTCTCATGGTCTGAACCTGCCCCAGGGCAGTTCCGGAAGTTGATCCTTCACCTTTTCAATCAGTTCTTTGACCGTCGTATCCTGGAGTGGGTTTTCACTATCCAGAATATCCGCTGGATATTCTGGTATTTCAAAATCTCTCCCCATGTAGTCCTGCACCCGGTCCAGATCGAAATTTTGATAAGTGAAAGGACCGCAAATCCATTGGTAAACCGTCTCGTAAGGCATGTCATACAATTCTGCGATATATTCGAGGTGTGCGTTTGGCTCATCACCTGTGCACCGGTCATTAAATGGATGATCTGGAGGGAATTCTCGCCAGAGCGGAGGATCAACCCATTCACCCGGCGGCCATTCATCGATCAGACCAACCGCCAGCAGTATCTCAGGCCAGCTAAGACCTTCCTCCCGCATGGCAAAAATCTCTTCCACTCGTGTTGCTGATGCCAGGCTGATTTCGTACGCCAGGGCAATCTCTCCGAAACCATAGCCGGCGCAGTACCAGCCCTCAAGCTCGTCAATGCTGACTTCGTAACGTTCTGCCAGCCTTTCCAGAATGTAAATCTCCCAACCCATCAATTTACAGCCGTCATGGGTTGGTCTCTCATCGCCATTATCATACCAGGGAGGCGGTTCACCCTCAGCGCTGGCTGCTCCAACCACCATTGTGAATAACACCCCCAATACCACTAAAATTAAACATATTCTCTTAAACATATTTCTACCTCCACTTGAAAAACAGGTCTCTAAGCAGTCGTAATAATGCTGTCACTACCCGGTCTAGATATTTATTCCAAGTCTATAGTTGTTAACGACTCACCTGAGTATTCGTAACACGCTTCTAGAGACCTTAATATAATTATAAGGAATTAACCGTCGGTTCAAACCACAGCTACAAACTATACGAAGTCATCCTCTGTTGACTCGTCAACCTGATTCCGAGTCCACGAAGGTGGACTTTGTGAATTTCGTAGTCGTGACTTTAGTCGCCGTCTTAATCAGACCAATGGTCCGGCAGCTCTGACTCCCTCAGAGACCTGAGCCTCAAACTCTTTAAAATTATCCACGAACATCCCTGCCAGCTTGGTAGCCTGCTGGTCGTAAGCGTCACCATCGCTCCAGGTTTTACGCGGCATCAGCAGTTCAGCGGGCACACCGGGGCATGAGGTTGGTATATACAAACCGAACACAGGGTCCTGTACATATTCCACATCATCCAGCTTGCCGTATAACGCCCCATTGACCATCGCCCGTGTATATGGGATATCTATTCGGTGCCCAACCCCATAAGGACCACCCGTCCATCCGGTGTTGATCAACCAGCAGGTTACATCGTGCTCTGCGATCTTCTCACCCAGCAAGTCTGCGTAAACACTCGGATGCCATGACATGAAAGGAGCCCCAAAGCAGGCGCTGAAGGTAGCCTGCGGTTCAGTGATCCCGCGTTCCGTGCCAGCGACCTTCGCTGTGTAGCCCAGGATAAAATGGTACATGGTCTGCTCTGGTGTAAGTCTGGATATTGGCGGAAGTACGCCAAAGGCGTCAGCAGTCAGAAATATGATATTTCTCGGGTGACCGCCCTTACCAGAACGCGTAGCGTTGGGCAGATGAGAAATCGGGTAAGATGCGCGCGTGTTCTCTGTTAATGCGGCATCATCAAGGTTGACACGACGGGTATCGGTGTTGATGCCAACATTCTCAAGAATGGTACCGAAACGGCGTGTGGTCCTGTAAATTTCTGGTTCTTTCTCTGGTGACAGTCGGATCACCTTTGCATAGCTGCCGCCTTCGAAGTTGAACACTCCATTCTTGCTCCAGCCGTGTTCGTCATCACCGATCAACGTTCGCGAAGAGTCTGCAGACAGAGTCGTCTTTCCAGTACCACTCAGACCAAAAAACAGTGCTACATTGCCTTGCTTCCCATAATTTGCAGAACAGTGCATTGGCAGTACATCTTCACACGGCAGATAGTAGTTCATGGCTGTGAAGACGGATTTCTTTATTTCTCCAGCATATTCGGTGCCGCCGATCAGAACCAGGCGTTCCTCAAAATTAACGAGGATGAAGGCATCCGAGTTGGTGCCATCCACATCCGGTGAGGCGTGAAACCCCGGGCAGTCGATCACCACAAACTGGGGCTCATGTTCTGCCAGCTCGTCCATAGTCGGCTGGATGAACATATTGCGTACGAACAGGCTATGCCACCCATATTGCGTGATGATACGCACTGACATTCGATATTCTTTGTCTGCGCCGCACCATACGTCCTGCACGAAAACATCCTTACCCTGTAAATAAGAAGCCATCCGGCGGTGAAGCTCATCAAAGCGGTCTGCATCAAAGGGGCGGTTGACATCCCCCCACCAGATATTGTCCCTGTTGGCTGGCTCATCTACGATGAACTTGTCATACGGTGAACGACCTGTGAATTGGCCGGTACGCACAACCAGCGGTCCCAGATGCGCCATGATGCCCTCATTTCGTTTGAGCGCCTCTTCGTATAAAGCGGGTGTAGGTAAATTCCAAAAAACCGTCTTCAGGTTAAATAATCCATGTGTTTCAACACCGATATAACTATGGTCACAACAACTATACTCCTGCATCACGAACCTCCTGTAATATTATATTTCTGTATCCAGATTACCGAATTAGTTCAGCATAAAGCAGTTTTTCGCTCACTAATAATATAATTTTACCACCGGTGAAAAACCTGTCGAAGGTTCGGATTGAACTGTACAATCGCACTGCCTCTCCCAACCGCTCCTGTCGAATTACGGACTCTACATCCTCCCAACAGTTGAGTCTGCACCCAGGGGGGTGTACTCCCTGGCTTTCAATCGCTTGACTGCTCCCCTTGTAAGTGATAAACTTTCACTCGTAATTTGAAAAAAAGGAATCCGTACAAAAAAGGAGGCACACAATCTATGCATGTCATCTATAGAGCTGATCTATTAATTGTGAGCGCGCCTCCAGGCGGGCAGGTTTAAGCTGTCCGGATAACCCCCCGACACATCCATTGCCACAGGCGCGTTCAGAACCTGTGGTTTTTTCTTTAACCCGAACCTATCTGGTTGCATCAAAGCCACAGGTAATATTACTCCCTGTGGTTTTTTTATTACACCCCAGGTTCCAACACTGATTAACTAAATATACAGGTGCAACAAACAATGCATAAAGAACAATACGATATTTTGGATGAATTGGAGGAGTTGGATCACTTACCTGCAATCCGAAATCTGCCCATCCAGAGGCAGCACTCCAGGCACAAAGCCTATGCAAAGCCGAAGAAACCCCGCTCGGGATCTAATATACTCGCCGAACTGGCAGAACAGGCGGACGATCAGGGCAGCTTTGATTTTTCGTATAACGCTTCTCGTCATGAACGCCAGTGGATCATCGATTCGCTCGGCGGATTCTACGAAGGGCAGTGGCTGGAGGATGTACTGCGCCTTCTCAAAGGGGGTAAGGAGGCTTCAGTTTATCAGGCTCTGGTAAACCCATCGGTATCACTGCCATCACCTTACATCGCGGCCAAGGTCTACCGTCCACGGCGCTTCCGCAACCTGAAGAATGACCATCTCTATCGCGAGGGGCGCGACCGGCTTGATGAAGACGGTATTCAGATCATCGATGATCGCACACTGCACGCTATCAGCCAGCGCACCGACTACGGTCGTAGAGTAATGCATACCTCCTGGATCGAGCATGAATACCAGACCATGCAGATACTTCATGCTGCGGGTGCCGACATCCCGGTGCCTTATACGCGCGGTAACAACGCCATCCTGATGGAATACATTGGGGGACCGGACATGCCCGCACCGACCTTGAATACAGTCAAGCTGGACCGGCAGGAGGCAGGCACACTTTTTGAACGGGTGCTTCATAACGTCGATTTGATGCTGGCAAACGAACGCATCCACGGCGACCTCTCTGCCTACAACATCCTGTATTGGAATGGGGAGATCAAGCTTATTGACTTCCCCCAGGCGATCAACCCAAACCAGAACCGCAGTGCTTATCTTATCTTCAAGCGCGATATCCGGCGACTGGTCGAGTATTTCCAACGCCAGGGTGTGAAAGCCAGACCAAACAGGGTTGCGCAGGACCTATGGACATCTCACGGTCACCGCATCCAGCACGCGCCCAATCCCGCTCTATTGGACGATCAGGACGAGGACGACTTACGACACTGGCAGCGGTACACACATTCGGATTAAATGGAACATAACAGACTCCCGGGGATTGCTGGACTCCGGGAGTCTGGATAATGGTACGATTAATTGGGTGTTTGGATTCAAGTCATTAGAAGAGTTAAATAATTATATCGAATTAATCAGTGAGAATCAGCAAATACCAGCTAAGATCTACATTCTATTTAAAACAACAAAAAGTGGGCGTTCCCGCTCACGCCCACCTCTTCAGGTTGCGATTTAGTGCTAAATTTCTCCCCGGAAAAGGTTTTAAATGCTAAATAACTATACCTGGATTTGCACCTTAGTAGAATAGTATTACTGTCGCTTTGCCATAGACATTTGTACTATCTTCACTCTTTATGACCTGAGGGTGAAATCCATTGAGAAATCCATTTGAATTTTGAACCCAAGACATCAGAATACAGGTAGAATTATATTAAATTACCCGAGGTTGACATGACTATCTCTCAAATTACCGACTACCTTTGCATCGCAGCCCGCAACGATATCAAGGAAATCGAAATGCTTCGCCAGCTCGAAATTCGCTTGATCATCGATATGGTAATCCACAGACGTCCACCAGGAGAAGTCGCAGAACTTAACGTCGAGGTGATATCCTTACCAGCAGTTGATTTTATTCTCCTACCGATACCCATCAAATTA
>JAUXFR010000058.1 GCA_030622805.1 Anaerolineae bacterium
GCCGGGTGTAGTATCCCATGGTCAAGCCGGTATCCCCGCTAGATGCCCGAACGGTGTATCACCCCCCGATCAAGCCGGCGTCCTCGCCGGGTGTCGGGCCGTGAATCACTGGCGAGGACGCCAGTTAGATCATAAGAGATCATATGAGGAAGCCAGTTAGATAAAAGTAGGATCCCCTGATCAAGGCGGCGGGGTGTTCGAATGAGGCGATTGTATTCTGTATGCTGCTTAATATTTATGTCATAAACCAATAATTAGAACATTTGTGTTATACTCTCAATATCAATATCAAACACGATTGGGAGGGTGTTATGACGGAACAAATAATCGCTTACTGCGGACTGACCTGCACGGATTGCCCGGCATATATCGCCACGCGTGAGGACGACACCGAAAAACTCAAAACCCTGGCGTTTGAATGGTATGGGGTTGAGAACGATGCCACTTTCTGCGTTTGCGATGGCTGCATTACCGATGGGCGGAAGAACAAATGGTGTGGGGAATGTGCTGTGCGCGCTTGCGCTGTAGAACGAGGTGTGATCAACTGCGCCCACTGCGACGAATACGGCTGCGAGATATTGACAGCATTCTTCGGGGACGTGCCAGATGCAAAAATAAATCTAAAGCGAATCCGGGCGACACTGTGAGTTCAGGTTAACGATTCTTACGCAGCACCAGCAACGTCAGGTCGTCGACCCGTTCTGCCGGTCCAATAAAATTATGGATATCCTTCAGGATAATATTTCTAATATCTTCGGCTGATAATGTTTCATCGCTTATTGCTGATTTTCCTGATTCAATCAGGCGTTTTTCGTCGAAGAACTCCCCCCGTTCATTTTGAGCATCAGTGACACCATCGGTATACAAAACCAGCGCATCGCCATTACTCAGCGAGACTTCTCCACGTTCCCAGGTTTCTGATTCCAGGATACCCATGGTCATGCCGGTCGGAGGGAGTTCGATAACCTCATTCTCCGGCCCGGTTTTGAGCAGATAGGGTGGATTGTGACCGGCGTTGCAATAGGCGAGCGATCCCTTATCAAGATCGATGATGCCATAAAAGAGAGTTACATATAAACCGTCGTGGGTGTCCATCACCAGGCGGTTGTTGGTAGCCTGGATAACCTGCTCGGGTTGATCCGGGAACTGATCAGCGAATGTGCGAATGAGTGTGCGGCTTGATACCATGAACAAGGCTGCGCCTGCGCCTTTGTCCGTCACATCTGCAACCAGGATGCCCAATCGATTGCCAGGTAATTCTATGAAATCATAGTAATCTCCGGAGGTCTCCCGGGCTGGTTCCAGCACAGCGCTCAGGCTCCACCCACTAATAGTAGGGACATCTTCTGGTAAGAAGCTGCTCTGGATTATCCCTGCCTGAGTGAGTTCCCTGGCGACCTTGTGGGATGCCAGTAAGGTGCTGAGCGTTTTATCTTCCAGAGCGTTCATCCGGCGTTCGATGATCCGGGTATATCCTTCGACCTCCATCTCGGTGAAGGCTGATTGCGCTTGACGGTAATATTCCTGCGCGCGCCCGAAATCTTGGGCTTCCCCACGGGAAACATGCGCATCAGCCAGCGTAATTAAGGCGCGCGCCCACATCCAGCGTCGACCCATCTGCGCCTCTTCGCCAGCCAATTCATCTAATAACTCAATTGCTCTGTCCCAATTCCTCTGTGATAACGCAATCTCAGCTTTCAGGTCAAGCAGGGAGCGTTTATCTATCGGCGAGGCAGGATCGGCAAGCGCTTCCGCATCCTCCAGGATTCTGGCAGCCTGTTCGTAATCGCCCATCCTGGTGTAAACCACCCCCAGCAAACCCTGAGCACCAACTCGATTGCTCAGTCCGCGATCGGCAATTTCGATTGCTTCTTGAGCCGCTGTTACTGCTTCTTCGAGATCCTGCGGGGTATCCAGCCGGTCAATTTCCACCAATATAAATGCAAGCATAGTGTCAATATTATTGAGCATTTGCAAATCGCCACGCTGTCTGGCTTTTTGCTGGTACTCGCGCAGCATCTTCAATGATTCATCCCATTGACCACCAAATGCCATTAACGCTGTCTTGGTGGTGCCCACCTCGAGTTCCACGCTTTCCGGATCCGGTAACACTTCGAGAAGCGCTTCAATGCGATCCAGGGATTGTTTTCCTAATTCGAAATCACCGATTTCGAAAGACAGACCAACCGCGCTGACATAGGAAAATATCTCCCTTTGCACGTTTCCCCTTTCACGGTGAATTTCTGCCGCTCTCAGTAAATGTTGGCGAGCGGATACGTAATCATAGAGATTCCCGATCAAAATGGTTGAAAGGTTGTGGTGAGCGCGTGCGGCAATGGTCAGGAAGCCCTGATTTTCGCCCAGGTCGATGGCTTTACCCAGGTATGCAGCAGCGACTTCCGGTTCGATCCCTGGCAAAACACCCAGGGTCGCCATCGTGTCTGCCTGTACATCTACCGCAGCCCATTCCTCAGCCATCTCGAGAGCGTCTTTGCAGTAGATTTCTGCATTATCTGGCTGACCGTTGAAATAATATGCCCTTCCGACCTCGTGCAGCAGAGATGCTTTCCCCTTACTCGAAGGCATATCGCCTACCAGGGATAGACCCTCAAGAGCCAGATCCAATCCTTCAGGTATCTCACCCGTGTGCCAGGCAGCACGCGCTGCTCGGGCGTACGTGTGTGCCACGCCATCCTGGTTTTCGAGATACTGGTAAATGACGATACCCTCTTTCCAGGTCTCAATGGCGTCCTGGAAACGGCTCTGGGCGAAGAGCGCTTCCCCCAATTTTGTAAGCAGATCCCCTCTTTGCTGGTCCGTAACGCAATAGTCTAACGCACATCGATAGTGACCTTCAGCCTCTTGATTGGCAAACGAGGCGAGCGCCGCATCACCCGCCAGGATGCAGTATTTCGTGGAGCGATCTTCGATCCCCGCGGCGCCGAAGTGCCATGCCAGCATCGCAGCGTACTCGTCAATCCGGTCCGGGTACAGCGCTTCAACCGCCTCCCCAACCGCAAGATGGAGTTTCTTTCGATCTGTTGCCAGCAAAGACCCGTAGGTCGCATCCTGTACAAGGGAGTGGCGGAATTGATATTCCAGGTCGGGAATTAACTGTGCGATGTTTACCAGACCAGCCGCTTCCAGAGAACTCAACCGGTTGCGTATGCTCTTATTTCCCGAAATCGCACCAACCCCATCCGCCAGGACATACTCCAGCACCCTGACTGGGAATTGGCGCCCTACCACCGAGGCGACTCTCAGCGAATGCCGGTCTTCATCAGGCAATCGATCGATCCGCGCCATTAACAATCCCTGCAGGTTGTTCGGGATCTGAATTTCGTTGATTTTTGCGCTGGCTGCCCAACCACCATTCTTTGGGATGATGGCGGATTGTTCGATCAACATGCGGATAACTTCTTCGACGAAGAATGGATTACCCTCTGCCCGTCTGAGGATTAATGAGCGCATATCTTCCTCAAGGGCTTCGATCTCAAGCAGGTTGGCGACCAGTTGCCTGCTGTCTGATTCCGAGAGTGAATCGATGGAAATCTCGGTCAGGCTGCTGCCCAGGATTTCGCGCGCATCCTCTATCAATCTCCATCCGGGCATATCCCTCTCCGGGCGTGTGACCAGACAAAACAATAATGCCTGTGTCCTGGCAAGGGGGAGTAATTTGCTCAGTACATCAACCGACGAAGGATCGGCCCAGTGCAGGTCTTCCAGGATCAGGACCAGAGAACGTCTCGAGGTCAACGCTTCCACAATGGAGCGTAAAGCATCAACATAATGCACCTGGAGCGCTTGAGGGTCGGTACGCTGCAGGATTTCGAGTGCATCACCTTCCAGCCTCAGCGATAGCAGATGGGCGAGATAGGGATAGACATTCGCAGGGAGTACTCCAGCCTCACCCTGGAATAAATCAGTAAGCAGACCGATTAACGCCTGATGTGTTTCGGCTTCGCTGGACGCCCCGCTCACACCGAGCAGGGAACGCAGCAAGTTTTGCAGTAGATGGTAAGCAAGCCCACCCCCATACGAGAGGCAGCGCCCTTCAGCCCATTGAGGAGCGATTCCGGTATGTTCTTCAGCAATTGCAGCCTGCCACTCGGAGACCAACCGCGATTTTCCAAGTCCTGGTTCGCCCAGAATTACAACCGCTCGTCCCAGACCCGCTTGCACTGCCGTGCACAAACCCATCAATCGGCTTAATTCATTTTCCCGCCCGACCATTGGACTCTCCAGACCGGCAATACCGCGTAGAGAGCCGGGTGCCTCTTTTCGGCTCAATACCCGGTACACGCGAACGGGCTTTTCCCGGTTGCGGACTTCAACATACCCTTGATCGCTGAAGTTGTACTGGGGTTCTACGTAGCGATAGACATCTTCTGTGATCAGAGCTGTCATCGGTTCAGCCGCGAACTTGATACGGGCTGCCAGGTTCACAACCCCGCCTAACGGCGTGTACTCGTATTTCAAATCGCGATTGATATTTTCAATCACCACTGGTCCGTTGCTCAGGCAGGCTCGCATGGCAAAATCAATCCCGTAGATGTCCCGGACTTCCTGAGCGTATGTTTTTGCCAGATCGAGAACATCCAGGGCAGCGTTCACGGCACGCATGGGATCGTCTTCATGTGCCACCGGCGCGCCAAAGAATGCCACCAGCGAGTCACCCATCAGGCGTGCGATTGTGCCTTCGTAACGGTAGATTGCGGGTGTGATGCGCTCAAAGGCGCCGTTCATTATTGCGGACCAGTTTTCGACGTCGAGCTGTTCAGCCAGAACGGTGGAACCAACCACATCGACAAACAACACGGTCACCACGCGGCGCTCTCCAGAGATGTCGCTAGAAGCGCGCACCTTTTCCGCCAGCGGTTTGGGAGCCGACGCAGCCAGGCGTGATAAACGTTCATCGTCATCCGCAGAGGCGACTCGAACAGGGTGCCCACAATACATACAGAAACTGGCGTCCGGTGCCAGTTCAGCCTGACAGTTTCCACATTTTTGTCCCAGCTCTTTTCCGCAGTTCAAACAGAATTGGGCGCCAGCCGGATTGACCGTCTGGCAATGGGGACAGTTCATTTATGCACTCCGCTTATATTTTAATCAGCAGCAGCGATGGTTTCGCCGGGCGACCTCATATGGGTATTATACATCTAACGTGCTTGATATTTATTGTAAGTGTAGTAAACGCTTGTTTACAGATTCTCTTATGTCAGACTAACGAAAAAACGCATCCGTGGTGATCGAATGATCGGGTTCCGGCGGTTGAATCCATGGCAACCGCGTGAACGAGTTCACGTTGACACGAAGTCAACCTACGTTGACTCAAGTCTCGTTTGGAGCCAAAACCACAAATTAATTAAAACCCACGCAGGTGGGTTTCGTGCCCTTCGTAGACGTGACTTGAGTCGCCGGAGCCGTAATCAATGAAATACAAAACCAGGATTAATTTACCCTCAATTCCCTGGGTATCTTAAGTTTGGCGTCAATGAACTGCCTGTGGTGTAATCTCAACACCGTTGTAATTGTGCGGATTTCCTCGATTTCCATGTTGGAGACAAACCCATCTCCAGCAGCGACCGCGAAGAGCGCATCCAGAAAGTTTACCCGTTCATCTTCAGTCGTACACTCAAAGAAACCGCGCGATAAACGGTAATAATCCAGGTGCTTACTGATTTCAGATACTGCGATTTCTGCGACCAAAGCGGATTCGACATCCGATATGTCCCAGTTACCCTGTATGGCTGCCACCATGCTGTCGAATTCACCCGGTTGAACTTCCCGATCCACGTAGGCAACCCGCGCCATCAACCCCCCAGCCAGACTTAATTTTCTAAGCTCATTTTCAGGGATATCGATGTCCTCATTATCTAGTTCAAGGCGGCGGTTTACGTTATAAAATATCTTGTTTTTCTCGTAATCTTCCAGATGCAGTTCCCGGTTCGGAGCGTTTGTGATAGCCTGAGAGCGACGATTTGCGAGTAATTTTCCCATCCTGCCAAATACACCCACGTTCACATCCTGGATGGCAGATTTAATCTCATCCGCAGCAGCCTGTTCTTCAGCGGTTAGTTCACCGTCGGCGTTGACCATTTCATCGATCGCTGATAAAGCCAGGTTCTTCTCCTCGGGCGTTTCCATAGCGTTTTCCAGTTCCACCACCAGCCGCGCCCGTTCGGCGTCTCCAACTGGAGAATCGATATAGATATCCAGCTCAGCCCAGTCGCTGGCCGTCATCTCGGGAAGCTGGAAGAGTAGATCCTTTAAGTTATTAATCTCTTCACGGGCGACCGAACCGTCTGCCCATGCAGTGGCGATCAGCACCTTTGCCAACGCGCTGATCACGTTAGAATTTGCCATGTATTCCTCCTGGTGTACGGAATTCTGTTGTGCACAGCACTTATCCCGAATTGACGTCAGTTATTTGGAAATATAACTTCTTCTCGACCAGCCAGCTTATCTTGAATACGCTGCACAACAATATCCAGATGGCGCGGCCGATGGACAAAATCCAGGTCGTCTGTGCGGATGGTCAGCACCGGGCAGATGTCGAAGGTCTCCATCCAGTCATCGTAGAATGATTCGAGCAGCCCCAAATACTCAGCGGTGATGCCGCTTTCGATTTCGCGCGCCCGCTGTTGGATGCGATCCATGAGCACGGTGACCGGTGCGACCAGATAGATCAACAGGTCTGGAGGCGGCAGGTTGTCAACCACCAGGTCGAACAACCGCCGGTAAGCCAGGTAATCCCGCTCGCCAAGATTGCTCATATGGTGCAGTGCACGCGCGAAGATGTGGGCGTCTTCGTAGATGCTGCGGTCCAGGATGGCGGATTGCGGCAGCGCTGCAATGTCCAGGTACTGCTGGGCACGGTGTCCGAGAAAGAATATCTGCAGATGGAAAGCCCAGGATTTCATGTCAGTATAGAAATCGGGCAGGTAGGGGTTGTCTGATACAGATTCGAAGGCAGTTTTCCAGTTCAACCGGGCGCCCAACCGTTCTGTGAGTGAGGTCTTGCCGGTGCCGATGTTACCGGCGATGAGTACCAGTCGTTTTGTCATAGTGTATCCAGCATGATTCTATCCAATATGGGTTGTTTTTGCTACCACTGATTATGCCACCACAAATTATATGCGTCAATGAGGGCATAGTAAGGTGTGCGCGCAAATGCTGGCAGTATTTGCCGTCTTCGTCCTGGTGAGCTGGACCAAAAACGCAGGTCTTGACCTGGGATCAAAATACCTGTTCCCGTCGATCGCTGCGGTGGCTGTGGAAGGCACACTGCTGTCGAGCGGTAAAGGCAGCTACCTCGGTACCATGGCGGGTATGATAGTGATCCAATTGATTCAGTGTCTGCTTACCACCGTGATGCTGCCCGAGTCCATCCGGCAGATGGTCTTCACCGGCGTGCTGCTAGTGCTGGTGATAATCTACGGATGTCGGTGGGGGCTGCGGTTGTAGGATTTTTGGTTGTCATGGTTTTTCTACTGTTTTTTGAGTGGCTCGCTGATTGGTTTGATAGTCCAGTTGACTGTCACTTCGCAAGTGACAGTCAACTCTACCGCACACAACCTGCCAATGAACCGCTGCGTTTTAATCCACCCACGTAACCGGTGTATAGAACCAGTCACTTTAATGCACTGCACCCTCGTGTACTTACGTACGCAGCGTCAGCGGAAAGAATGCCTCGGCTGGGGTAGGCGGGAAACTAGGGGTTGGAACACCCACCATTGCAGCC
>JAUXFR010000176.1 GCA_030622805.1 Anaerolineae bacterium
ATCGACCCATCATTTGATAAAATTAGTATAATAAAGAACCAAAAGCCAATGAATAAATCCAGCACTGAAGAATCGGAGACATTTGTGGATATAACACCATATTTTCAAGAACACAAATTCCTTATCCCCTAACCCCTAACCCTTATCCCTTTACCCTTAACCCCTATCCCATGCTAATCCACTCCGCATCACAACTCCTGACCCTATCTGGCGGCCCACAGCGCGGGCATGACTTAGGCAGCCTGGGCATCATTCCCGACGGGGCGCTGCTGATCGAAGACGAAACAATCCTCGCTGTTGGCACCACGGATGAATTGCGCGCCGCTTACCCGGACGAGCCAACCCTGGACGCAGGTAACAAAGTCGTTATGCCTGGCTTTGTCGATCCGCACACCCACCTGATCTGGGCTGGCGACCGGGCGGCTGAGTTTGAGAGACGCTTGCAGGGCATCAGTTATCTCGAGATACTGGCAGAAGGTGGGGGCATCCTCTCCACTGTACGCACCACACGCACCAGTTCGATGAGCAAAATGATGGAGGAAACTCGCCCCCGGCTGTGGAGTATGTTCTCATTTGGTACCACGACGGCTGAAGCCAAAACCGGCTATGGTCTGCGTACCGCTACCGAACTGCGCATGCTGCAGGCGCTGTTGGCACTGAACGATGAAGGTCCGCTGGAGATTTTGCCCACTTTTCTCGGCGCACACGCCATCCCGCCTGAGTACAGGGATCGCCCAGATGATTACACCGATCTGCTCTGCGACACCATGCTGCCGATTCTGGCGCAGTGGTGGCCTCACCATGCCCCCTACCATCCTTTACCTTTCGTTGACGTCTTCTGCGAGACGGGCGCATTCGATTTGGAGCAATCACGCCGTATCCTGACACGGGCGCGTGAGCTCGGTTTCCCATTAAAGATCCACGCCGATGAGTTCGACAACCTGGGGGGCGCAGCCCTGGCTGCAGAACTGGACGCGGTCTCAGCAGATCACCTCGTGGCGACGTCCCAGGAAGACATCCAGGCGCTGGCGGGCAGCGATACCGTTGCAGTGGCGCTGCCTGCCACTCCTTTCGGTCTGGCAGAGCAGGTCTACACCCCCGCGCAGGACATCCTGGACGCAGGTGGGCTGTTGGCAATCGCCACCGATCTGAACCCGGGCACAGCCTGGTGTGAAAACATGCAGTTCGCAATGCCCCTCGCCTGCCGCTACATGCGGCTGACACCAGCTCAGGCTATCTCGGCTGCAACCATCAATTCCGCCGCTGCGGTCCAGCTAGCAGACCGGATAGGGTCGCTGGAACCGGGCAAGCAGGCTGATCTGCTCATTCTGACAGTGCCAGATTACCGTCACCTGGGCTACCGCTTTGGCGCCAATCTGGTGCAAACAGTGGTCAAGAAGGGTCATATCTACCCCAATTGAGGTGAAATTCCATGGACATTTTCGATCCGATTCTTAACTTTATCCAGAACACCAATCCATTTATTCTGATTCTGGGCGGGCTTGCCCTGCTGGCAGTACTTATTTTCCTGTTCCGCTTCGGAATCGGTTTAGTCATGCGGATTCTTACCCTTGGCTGTGCCGTAATCCTTGTGGCTGCCATCGTCTGGTTCATCATCCAGTACGTTTTTTAAGGAATACAATGCTGCCAACATTATCCGACATCGAGTCATTAGCCCGCGAAGCAGGCGATATCCTGCGTACGGGCTTCATCCCCCGTCCAGGCTTTGAAGGGAGCCACCAGGTAGAATATAAAGGCGCAATCGATCTGGTGACAGAAATAGATCGCCGCTCCGAAGCGCATCTACTGGACGAAATTACGCGCCGCTTCCCTGATCATCGCATCGTGGCAGAGGAGAGCGGCATTACACCTGGAGACAACTGCTGCCAATGGTTCGTTGACCCGCTGGACGGCACCGTAAATTTCGCCCACAGCATACCGATCTTCTCGGTGTCGCTGGCTTTTTCCGTAAACGGGGATCTCAAGTTTGGAGTGGTTTATGATCCGATACAGGACGAGTGCTTCAGCGCGGAGCAGGGGGTGGGCGCCTGGCTGAACGGAGCGCCGATCCGCACATCTGCTCAGGCGAAGCTCGACCAAAGCCTGTTAGTGACCGGCTTTCCATACGATATCCGCACCAACCCGGAGAACAACCTCGACAATTACGGGCGCTTCGCCGTACGTTCTCAGGGCGTGCGGCGTTTGGGCTCAGCCGCCCTGGATCTGTGCTATGTGGCTGCCGGCAGGTTTGATGGTTATTGGGAGCTGCGCCTGAGTTCCTGGGACGTCGCTGCAGGCGGGTTGATCGCCAGGGAGGCCGGCGCTCTCGTAACGGACATTGAGGGTGATACCGATTTTCTCAAACCACCCTACTCGATAATCGCCGCCAACCCGCACATTCATGCTCAAATGCTCACCGTATTGCAGGAGGATGCCCGTTAGATTGAATCCACGAATTTCCGCCAATTATCACGAATAAATTTTCCGTCCCCCTATCCCTTTCCCCTATCCCCTTTCCCCTGCTCCCTATCCCTTATCCCCTCTCCCCTCCCCCTTTCGCAGGAGGCTTTCCAGTTCCCCAAGATCCACACGCGAAGTCAAATCCAGACTGAGCGGCGTAACCGAGATGACGCGCTTCTGGCGCAGGGCATAGATATCGGTGTCGCTGTGGTCTTGATCCAGGTCATCCGCCAGACGGTATCCAATCCAACCTGGTTGGTCCCAGGACTCTCTCTGTGGGTCGACCGGATCGAAAGCACGCTTGCGGGATAGACGCGTGACCTCCCACGGCGTAACGATGGTAGAGTCAGATGGGATCTCAACTTTAAGCACGTCCACATCGGCAGGCATTTGCTTCTCCAGCAGCAGCCGTCCGAAATAAGCTGCAAAGTACGCCGCCGCTGTAAAATCGACTTCCTCCGAGTAGGAAAGATGGTGCTCCAGTTCGGTTTCCAACGAGATAGCGATGGCTTTGGCACCCAGCGCAGCCGCCTCCAGAGCCGCCCCCACCGTGCCCGAGATCGTCACTCCGCTGCCCACGTTCTCCCCATAGTTGATACCAGAGACCACTAAATCCGGGCAGTTAGGCAGGATCTCGATAACTGCATGCAGCACAGTCTGGGCGGGTGCGCCGCCCACCGAATACACGGTCCAGTCCTTGCCGTTCACGGTCACTTTGCGCGGCTCGATCGTCCCATCGGAGGTCGAGGGCATGCTGCGTCCCGCGCCGGAGTACTGGTCGCGCGGTGCGGCAACGTGCACAAAACCGATCTTCGAAAGTGCCGCCGCTGCAGCCCACAGCCCCGGCGAGCGGATGCCGTCATCGTTGGTGAGCAGGATTTGGGGTTTGTTGTTCAATGACATTTATTTTGCCTGACTTCTGTGTTTGTGTATATAGCGTTCATATTTACTTATCTCCGTGGTTAGTACATAAGCGCAAAAAGTTTGCACAAAAAAAGAAACTCTCACACAAAGTCCCAAAGATATTATTGTTTTTCTTAGCGGTCTTGGCGTGAGGCTAAAAAATTGTTTGTTTCCGGCTTGTTTGCGAAGCGATCTTGTCCGGGTTGGGAAATCAGCATAATAAAAATTGTCGTAGATTGATCCCATAATCACTATCCTAAATCCAAAATCTCCCACAGGTTCATCCCGCGGGAGACTATCGTATCAGCGCCCCCGGCGTGACTCGAACACGCGACCCCTTACTCCGCAACGAAAGGGTACAGTAAGAATCATACGTCCATTGTGTCGAATGTCCCATATATGCCGCTTCAGACAATTTTAGTGCCATATCTGGGGCTATTGATGCGCATTGTGTCCAATGCTTACAGCTAGTAGGATCGTATATGCATTAAATACGCAGTAGTTTGTCAAGTTTTTTGGCTGCCTCTTTTTGAGCGCCAGGCATCAGGTGACCGTATATATCCATTGTAGTTGAAAAGTCAGCATGACCGGCGATGACCTGCACATCTTTTGGTGGGACATTCTCAGCCAGCATCCAAGAAACGAATGTATGACGCAGATCGTGAAGTCTTATCGTTTCGGGAAGTCCGGCTTTTCGGAGCGTTCTTTTAAAATGCCTCACTATATTGCGTGGTGAGAATGGGGTGCCTCTGGAGGTGCAAAATACAAAATCGGATTCCGCTTTTTTATTTATCAGAGCTTTTTTCACAAATTCAGGCATAGCAACTATACGTCTGGACATTTCAGATTTCGGTTCACTAACTACTATACCTTGACCTTTTAAATTCTGGAGTGATCTGCGAACA
>JAUXFR010000266.1 GCA_030622805.1 Anaerolineae bacterium
CAGCCTTTCCAACTGCCGACCTTTCTTCAGCCCCCATTGGCACATGTTCCGCATGCGGCTATGCGAACACTCCAGGTGAAACATTCTGCATGAATTGAGGCGTACAGCTTGCGCCCGTCTCAAGTACGCCGCCTCCGCCTCCAAAACCATACTCCAGCACGCCGCAGGCTTCACCTTTAATTGAGGAGGGCACACCACCTGCTGCTCTCGGCAGAGACACCTCACCGATCGTGTGTCACGACTGCGAGTACGTGAATGACCCGGGAGAGCAATTTTGCCAGAATTGTGGTCTGCAGTTGAATTCTCAAGACGCTGCCCCACCTGGTCAGCAGCATGCACATTCCTCCGGAGTTGACAGCTCAAAACCTGCGCTTGATCAGCTTCCAGAATCACCTGCTATTCAGTCGTCAGACACCTGCCCGGGTTGCGGACAGCAAATCGATCCAACCGCGATCTTTTGCCAGACCTGCGGACTGCAGCTAATAACAGACTCAGAATCATCGCCGTCATACGAAACATATCCGATACAGGTGGATGCCACCACACGCGGGTTAAATCCCTCCGAATCGGAATACCCAACCCTGCCGGGCAGGTTGCTTTTAAAGGATACGGGGCGCGAAATCCGGTTCCCTGCTGGAAAGACGCAAATTATCATCGGTCGCTCCGACCCAAACCAGAGAAAATTTCCCGACATCGACCTTACAACCTACGGCGGAGATAGATACGGTGTTTCACGCCAGCATATTCGCTTAGTCAGTCGTAGCGGTAGGGTGTTCGTAGAAGATCTGCGCAGCACCAATTTCACCTTTCTGAACAAAGATAAGCTTCCGCCCGGCGAACTGCATGAGCTATCAGACGGCGATGAATTACGCCTGGGAGGTTTGGTGCTGACCTACGATGCAAGTTCCTGAAAGATGAATTATTTTACGTTCAGGGAAAAGTTCCAAGGCTGCAGAGCATTACAATCTCATAACTGATAATTCTTGAGGAGCATTGGTAGATGAACTTAATAGCGGCTGCATTGACCGATAAAGGTTTGCATAGAGATAATAACGAGGATCGAGTCTGGGCTCAGGTTTACAACCCATCGGAAGGGGAAACCGTTGGTTTGTTCATCGTTTGTGATGGCATGGGGGGACATCTGGGAGGAGAATGTGCCAGCCAGTGGGCGATCGAGACCGTTAAGCGCTGTATGGCGGATTACTTTTGTCCCAAAGATCCACGAGCCACGGTTAAGCTTAATCAGAAATCGATACCAGGGCAACCACCCGCAGGACCCGAAACCCAAAAATCAGATGTCACAAAACTTCTCGACGATGTCAGAGAAGCGATCACTGAAGCCAACACTGTTGTCCTTGAATATTCACGTCAGAATCCCGAGCAGGCTGCAGATGCTGGTACAACGATCACAATGGCGTTTGCCCACGGTACGCGAATTGTGGTTGCTAACGTCGGTGACAGCCGTGCGTACTTGCTGCGTGACCAACAATTGCAGCAGATTTCGAAAGACCATTCCCTGGTCGCGATGATGGTCGACAAGAAAATGATCCAACCAGAAGAAGTTTACACCCACTCCCAACGTAACGTAATCTATCGCTCCCTGGGTCAGAAATCCCAGGTGGATATTGATACCTTTGACCAAACACTTCAACCCGGCGATTATTTGATGCTCTGTTCCGACGGATTGTGGGAGATGGTCCAGGACAACCATCGTATCACCGAGCTTATCGTAACCGCTCCTGATCCTGCGGAAGCCTGCCGGAATCTTGTTCAAGCAGCGAATGCCAACGGTGGAGAGGATAATATCGGTGTAGTGGTCGTTTATGCTGCCGAATGAACAGAATACTGAGGTCGTAAAGCATGGCACTCGATACAGGTAAAATCCTTCATAACCGCTATCGAATTGTAAAGAAGCTTGCACAGGGGGGCTTTGGCGCCATCTACCGCGCATGGGATATTAATCTCAAGCACCCTTGCGCCATTAAGGAAAACCTTGAAACCTCACCAGCAGCTCAGCAGCAATTTATACGCGAGGCAAGAGTATTAGCCAACCTCTCCCACCCAAACCTGCCCCGCGTAACAGATTATTTTGCCATCCAGGCTCAGGGTCAGTATCTCGTGATGGACTATATCGAAGGTGAAGACCTTCAAGAGAAGCTGGATCGGAGCGCAGGACCGTTGCCTATCGCGCAGGTGCTGGATTGGATTAACCAGATCTGCGATGCGCTGACCTATCTCCACGGACAGAACCCAGCGATCATCCACCGGGATATCAAACCTGCCAACATAAAAATCACACCCGCAGGTCAGGCGATGCTGGTGGATTTTGGAATTTCGAAGGTCTATGAACCGCACCTGCAAACCACTCGGGGAGCAAGGGCAGTCACCCCCGGTTTCTCACCCGTAGAACAATATGGTCAGAGCACAACCGACGCCCGGAGCGACATCTACGCCCTGGGTGCAACTCTGTACGCCGTTTTGACAGGCAATGTGCCGCCAGAAAGCATCCAACGTG
Organism: Anaerolineae bacterium; assembly: GCA_030622805.1. Classification (GTDB taxonomy): domain Bacteria; phylum Chloroflexota; class Anaerolineae; order Anaerolineales; family UBA4823; genus JAUXFR01. Next base: position 2,516 of record JAUXFR010000266.1, read on the forward strand.
TTGTTGATGACACACTGGTACCACCCCAGAGTATCAACACCCATATAACACCAGCAACCGCCAGCGTGATCATGAGCGCCATGCAGCTGGAACCACAAAATCGTTTCCAAAGAGCTGCTGAAATTAATGCCTCGCTAACAGTCCCAACTGCGCCAGCAGTGGTTATGCCAACTGCCCGTGCACCCGTAATTCAACCTTCCGTAGTAGAACAGACCGCTCCTGCGCCTCGGGGCATCCCCCCCTGGGGCTGGATCGGCGCCGTCACCG
>JAUXFR010000043.1 GCA_030622805.1 Anaerolineae bacterium
CCGTCTGTTTCGAAGAAATTTTCCAGTGCCCTCACCAGGGCAGGGATCTGTCCGTGCATATCTTCTTTTCGTATAAATTCATTAAGGCTGTCTTCCAGATAAAGAAGCCTTTGATACTCGTCCAGATAATGCAGCCCACGCTGCCACTTTCCGGTTACCGGGTGTGGGTATCCACCGCGGTTTGCGATTGTGATCCTGTATCCGAAATGGGTAAGCGCTGCACTGAATTGGTTGACGTAGACGTTTTGACCGCCGGTGTCGGGAAGACCAGGTACAACATGCCACTCATGAACACCGTGATTGGAGACCATCAGGATATGAGGTCGATTTGAGGATTTAAATGCCTGGCGGAAAATTTTATTTTTAGGTTGGATTTGCTCCATAATCGTGATAATTTTACCCTAATTCCTTACTCTTATTGCATATCAAAGTCGATTAGCCTTTGATGCCAGTCGACGCCACGCTCTGCACAAACCAGCGTTGGAAGAGCAAGAATATAATTAGTACCGGGATGGTGATCATTGCCGCGAACGCCATCAGGTCACCCCACAGCCTGGGGTCCTGACCGAAGAAGGTTTGCATTCCAACGGTCAGTGGGCGGTAGTCTATTCCACGTGTGACCATTAATGGCCACATGAATCGATTCCAGTTAGCCAGAGCTTGCAGGATGGCGACCGTGGCAAATATGGGTCTTGATAGCGGCAGTATGATCGACCAGTAAATGCGCATTTTGCTGGCGCCGTCAACCAGGGCCGCCTCTTCCAATTCTTTAGGAAGGTTGATGAAGAATATGACACTGGTAGCTGACACATACCTGACTTTTAACTGCCCCCAGCCCTATTCAATTACTTTGGCTCTCGTCTATAATTTAATCCACATGTAATGGTAGGGGGTCATTTGCATGTAGAGTTTGTCAGCGTTTACCTGAGCAGGGAGTGTATGTGTCAGCAATTCAATCGGTGCGGATTGATCTCCAGGTGTGAGTGAAATTTCAATCTGTTGTGATTTCGATGAGAGATTATTGAGCACCAGGATCTTTTCGTCTTTGTATGTGCGCCAGTACCCAGCCACAGCGTTTGTACCGGTATAAGCCCAAGCCAGGTTGCCCCATCCAAAGGCAGGATGCTCTTTGCGAATTAAGATCATTTTCCGGATCGTGCTCCATAGTGAATCTTTATCGCTCTATTGTGATCGAATATTTACCATCTCAGGACTGTAGATTGGATCATTGATAATGGGTGCGTAAAGGGAAGATGGAGCAGCAGATGAAAAACCGGCGTTTGTCCCATCGGTCCACTGCATCGGCGTCCGTACACCGCTGCGGTCCGGCAGCCAGATGTTATCGCCCATGCCGATTTCGTCACCATAGTAGATGATGGGGGAGCCGGGCAGCGTGAACAACAGGGAGTTGATCAGCTCGATTTTACGACGGTCATTATCGAGCAGCGGCGCCAATCGCCTGCGTATTCCCAGATTCAGCCGCATGCGTGGCTCGGGGGCATAAGCCTGCCACATCCATTGCCGTTCACCATCTGTTACCATTTCTAGCGTAAGCTCGTCGTGATTGCGCAGGAATGTGCACCACTGGCAGTTCTCTGGAATTTCAGGAGTGCGCTCCAGGATCCACAGCAGTGGTGAGACGTCTTGCTTATGCAGTGCCATGAAGATACGCGGCATAAGCGGAAAGTGGAAACCCATCTGAAATTCGTCGCCGTCCCCAAAATATGGGCGTACGTCCTCTGGCCATTGGTTGGCTTCACAAAGCAGCAACCGACCCGGGTATTGATCATCGATGAATTTCCGTAATGTTTTTATAAAAGTATGCGTTTCTGACAGGTTCTCGCAGTTCGTGTCTTCTCGTTCAAATAAATATGGAACAGCATCGGTGCGGAAACCATCTACACCCAGATCCAACCAGAACCGGACAATATTGAGCATTTCTTGCTGCACAGCGGGGTTGTCGAAGTTCAGGTCTGGTTGGGAGGAATAGAAACGATGCCAGTAATACTGTCCTGCGGTTTCATCCCAGGCCCAATTCGAGGTTTCGGTATCCAGGAAGATAATACGGGCGTCTGGATACTTCTTGTCTGTGTCACTCCAAACATAGTAATTTCGATATGGTGAATTCCTGTCTGCGCGTGCTGCCTGGAACCAGGGGTGCTGATCCGAAGTGTGGTTGATCACCATATCGGTGATCACGCGCATATTCCGACCATGGGCAGCGTCGATCAGGTCTTTAAAATCATCCAGCGAACCATATTCAGGAAGCACCCCATAGTAATCGGCAATATCATAGCCATCATCATTTAATGGGGAGGGGAAGATGGGGAGCAGCCAAATACAATCGACCCCCAACTCCTGCAGATAATCCAGCTTCTGGATCAGCCCACGGATATCGCCATTCCCATCACCGTCGCTGTCGTAATAGGCGCGTATATAAACTTCGTAAAAAACCGCGTTCTTATACCAGAGTTGATTGTTTTCCATATCGAGGTTGAAAAAAAGACAGTCTAAAACCTTGCGTAAGTTATCGGAACAGGATTATGCGATACCGAGATCAACTTTTGCAGGATTATGAATGGTTAGCCCTTAACCGAGCCAGCGGTCAATCCGCGCACAAAGAAACGCTGCAGCCCGAAGAAAACGATCATGGGTACGATGAATGAAAGGAAGGCAGCACCGGTCATGATGTGCCAGTTGCCTCCTCTTGGATCAATCAGGTTGGTGATCTGCACGGTCAATACTGGTTTGCCAGTCAAGAAAATTTTTGCTACCAGGAAGTCGTTCCAGATCCAGATAAATTGGAAAATCGCCAGAGAAGCAATCGCCGGAATGGAGAGCGGCATAGCTAATTTCCAAAACGCTGTCCAGTGGCTGGCGCCGTCGATATAAACGGATTCAAATATCTCACGTGGCAGGCTGCCAAGGAAGTTGCGCATCAGATAGATGGCGTAGGGCAGACCGAAAGCAGTGTGAAAAATCCAGATGCCCCAGAAAGTGTTCGCCAATCCAACTCGAGTGTATAACTGGGATATGGGTATGAGTGCCATCTGCAGCGGGATGATCTGGAGACCCACCAGCAGAGCGAAAATCCACATCCTTCCAGGAAAATCCATCCAGGCGAAGGCATACGCAGCAAACGCGGCAAAAAGGATAGGAAGTACCGATGCAACGATAGTAACGATCAGCGTATTGATGAATGCTCGTCCCATCCCTTCCGGTTTTATTATATCGCTGAGGTTGCAGTCAAACTTTGCAAGGGTGCTCTCTACGCCCTCTTCACAATCGGTCAGGTAATCCTGGGTACCCTTATACCCGACAAGAGCATCAGCATAATTGCGCAATGAAAGAGCAGCAACTTCTTGTGAGCCGCCGCTGCCGGAAAGCGTACCCATATAATCCAGAATTGGAGCCAGTAGCTCAAGAGCTTCGTTTGGATTTTCTGGCAGGGATGGATCCTGGACATGCGGTTCTCCATTTTGAAGAGGCTTTTTCAGATACGCCAACAATCGGTTGGAGCGCGGGTAGTTTTCTACAACGACTGGATCCGATAAATCCGCTTCCGGGATTTCGCTTCCATCTGCTCCGTGGCATGATGCACAGTATTCGTTGTACTCAGCTTCACCAACTACAGGCTGCTTTTGAAACACCGTCCACCAACCGGATGTTCGGACGGCTTCCCGTGAGCGGAAAGATGATACGAATACGCCAAATGTTGGGATAAACCAGATAACAATGAGAAAAATGACGATCAGGTTCAGAGGAAGTCTTCGTAGAAATCGATTTAAACCTGAGAACGGTTTCATCGCATCTCCTCCTGTGCTCTGAAGCGTCGCACGTTGATGATCATGATTGGAATGGTGAGGAACAGCAATATGACAGCAATTGCCATGGAACGACCTGTGTCCGTAACGATCAGCTTGAACATGCGATTCGCGATCACTTCGGTGCCAAAGTTGCCGCCCGTCATCACAAAGACGATGTCGAAAATCTTGAGGATGATGATTACCATTGTAGTTGCCACGACCGTGATGGTAGGCAGGATCATAGGTATCATTATTTTCCAGAATATGTTCCACTCAGAAGCGCCATCCACTCTGGCTGCTTCGATAACTTCAGACGGAAGTCCTTTCAGTGCCGCGGATAAAATAACCATGCAAAAACCAGCCCACAACCAAACACCGACCATCATCAATGCCAGGTTGTTGATCACCGCAGTACTAAGCCAGGGGACAGGATCGAATCCTAAACCGACCATGATGCCGTTGAGCACACCAATCTGGCTGCCACTTCCTGAGATAAAGGCATACATAAACTGCCAGATCACACCGGCGCCAATGAAGGATATCGCCATTGGCATAAATATAACGGCTTTTACCAGGCTTTCATAACGAACGCGATCCGCAAGGACTGCGATCAATAAACCGAATCCTAATGTCGCTGGGACCATCAGCAGTAGCCACAGGGCATTATTTTTTAATGCTGTTGTCATTTCTGAATTTGTCAGAGCGTAGCGGTAGTTCTCGAATATGCCCCAACACGGTTCTCCGGCGACGCAATTTGCTGAAGCAGGTAGTTCACCGGTCTTGTCCATAAAGCTTAAATATATTGTATTAACAGTGGGATAGACGACGAAAATAAGGATTAAAATAAACGCAGGGAGTACATACAACCAGGGTACCACTGGACCCTGTTTCATTATTTTGGAAGCTGCCATAGATGCAACACCTCCTCTCCCATATGTTTTGGAAGCAGATTATCGCAGAATTCCTTTGCGACTATTGGATAAAGAATTAGAGAAAAATTCGGTAGTACTTATGATGCGATGGTTGAAGAAGGCTGGTTGATTGCGGACACCAGCCTTCTTCATATTAATTTTATTATTTACTTAAGGCTTGAACTTGCGCTTCAGCAGCGGCTGCCAGAGCCTGGGCGATATCCGTTCCTTGCAGAACTTCAATGATCGCTTTCCACTCAGCTTCGCCGAACGGCGCACCGATCGTGTCGCCGATATCTGGAGTGAAACCACTCGTGTTAGCGAGAATCTCAGCCATCTTTGTTTGCTGTGGATCAGCGTAGTTTCCGAGTGCATAATTATTCGGTGAGATACCAAAACCGACCTTAGCCCATGTTCTACCTCCCAATGCGCTGGTCAGGTAGGATACCATGGCCTGAGTTGCCGGTGAGTCGCTGAAGGCCATCATGAGATCGGAGCCTCCTTGCAGCCCTTGCGCGCCGGGAACACCGAAGAAGTCGTAGTCAACACCGTACTCTAAGTTCGGGTATTGAACCTTGACTTCACTGCCCGCGAAACCGGACTGTTTGACCATCATCGCTTCAGGGGGATCAGCGAATACTTTGTAGATCGCGTCCAGGAAGCCAGTGTTCAAAGTACCATCGGCACCGCCGACTGTGTATAGTTCGTCACCAGCCCATTTGAGGTATGTCTCATAAGCCTGGACGACACCCGCATCGTTGTACGGGATTGAACCGTTGATGATGCCCAGTACGTATTCCGGTCCCTGCTGAACAAGCATGAGGTCCTGAATGAAGTCAGATCCTGTCCAGCCTGTTGCAGAATCACTTTCCATACCCATGCTCCATGGGATAACGCCTTCTCCAACCATCTGATCGGCGAGAGCGTTCAGTTCGTCCCAGCTACTGGGCACAGTGTATCCAAAGGTATCGAACATCAACGGGCTGTACCAGACAAGCGATTTTGGATCTGCTTTTACTGGGATAGAAAGCACACGTGCACCTTCCGTACCCAGATCGACCCAGAATGCGGGGTAGTTGCCAACAACCGCACCAACTTCTGTAATATCCTTCAATTGATCGCCGTAAAGCGTCATTGGTGAAGTATTGGCCCAGAAAAGCAGGTCCGGAGGATCGCTCTTCACCCTTGTATCCAGAACCGCGTCGTCACGCGAAGTTTCGGCCACGATCGTGATTCCACAAGCGTCGATCAGCGGTGCGAAAATCGCATTGATCATCTCCTCCTCTGAACCGGACCATTGATAGAAGACCGTAAGTTCGTCGCCTTCTTTGGCACCCATGCAATCAATTCCAGCAGACAGACCGAGCGCTTCAAGTTGAGCAGATTGCGCATTCCCCAGAGCTGTGCCGAGATCTTCTCCCTGTACGGCTGAGATGATCGCTTTCCATTCCGCCTCACCAAAGGGAGCACCAATCGTATCACCCATATCTGGTGTGAATCCCTCCGCACCAGCCATCATTTCAGCTTTCTTTTCCAGTTGTGGATCCAGGTAATTCCCGGCAGCCAGGTTGTTGGGTGAAACATCAAAACCGACTTCTGCCCATGATTTAGCACCTTCCGCGTTCGTCAGGTATGAAACCACGGCCTGAGTCGCCGGTGATGTACCAAACGCCATCATATAGTCAGCGCCACCCTGCAGTCCTTGTGCCCCGGGGACGCCAAAGAAATCAAAGTCTACGCCATATTCCAGATCGGGATACTGGTTGACGATCTCCCCTCCAGCGAAACCAGACTGCTTGACCATCATTGCTTCTGCCGGATCGGAGAAGACCTTATAGATGGCATCCAGGAAGCCGGTGTTTACAGTACCATCGGCACCACCGACAGTGTAGGTCTCGTTGGATGCCCAATTTATATAAGTCTCGTACGCCTGAGCGACACCAACATCATCATAAGCGACTGCGCCGTTGATGATGTCCATGACATATCTCGGTCCTTGCTGGACAAGCAGCAGGTCCTGGATGAAATCTGAACCTGTCCACCCGGTTGCAGAATCACTTTCCATACCCATGCTCCATGGGGTGTTGCCATCAGCCACCATTTTCTCTACCAATGCAGTAAGTGCTTCCCAGGTTGCAGGCACTTCGTACCCGAATGTATCAAACTGCACCGGGCTGTACCAGACCAAAGTCTTGGGGTCTGCCTCCACTGGAACAGCGAGTACTCGTGCGCTTTCTGTACCCAGATCGACCCAGAATGCATTATAGTTATCCAGATTAGCACCCAATCCGCCGAGAGCCTGTAGTTGATCACCATAAAGTTTCATCGGTGATGTATTCGGCCAGAACAGCACATCAGGGGCGTCACTCTTGACGCGGGTATCCAGAATGGCGTCATCGCGTGATGACTCAGCCACAAATTTGATCCCGCATGCATCCACCAAAGGAGCAAAGATTGCATTGATTTTCTCCTCTTCAGCGCCTGACCATTGATAGAAGACCGTTACCTCATCACCTTCTGCGGCACCCATGCAGTCGATCATACCGGTTTCCGGTTCTTCTGCTGGGGGTTCCTCCGGTGGTGGAGCTTCTGTAGGTGCTGCTTCTGTAGGAGGAGGTGCTTCAGTGGTTTCCTCACCACCACACGCTCCCAACAGCATTGCGAAGACAAGCAGTACTGAAAAAATTAACCAGATTGTTTTTTTTGTTTTCATGATCCTTCTTCTCCAAATTTATTTGTGTGAGAGTTGTTTAATTGTTCGTTTGTTCGTTACTGAAACATCGATATATCTTTGCCGGCTACCACCTCCTTTCTATCGTTTAATGGTTGTTCAAATTGCTCGACCTGCTCTGCCTATTCGATACAGCAAACTTTCGGGCAGACGTTATTTATGAATGATTGCTGCCACATGATTCACGTATTACCAGGCAGGTGTCTAAAATTTTCCGTTGGCAGCCAGGTTGCTCATTATTTAAGAGGCTGATCAACATCTCTCCAGCCTGGCGGGCCAATTCTGGGACGGGAAGATATATTGTGGTCAGTGGTGGGTCGGTGTAGCGCGCGAACGGCAGGTCATCAAAGCCCACCATTGCGATGTTGTCTGGAACAATCAACCCATGGTCGCGAATAGCTGCTTTTGCACCCAACGCAACAGTATCACTGGCGACAAAAACAGCCGTAAAATAGACCTGGCTTTCCAACAGGTCTTTCATTTTGCTATAACCACTGTCCATGTCAAAGTTGCCATGCCGTATTAGTGCAGGATCGTATTCAATGACGTTCTCGTCCAGGGCGTTCCGGTATCCCTCTAAACGATCGGCTGCGGCTGTGTATGAAATCGGCGCGTTGGTGATACAGGCGATCCTTGTATGACCAAGCTGTATCAAATGCGCCACGGCAGATTTGGCTGCGGCGCAGTTATCGATATCGACCCAGCAAAACTCAGTGCCTGGCAGTTGACCCATCAGGACAGTTGGGAAGCCGTCTATTTCTAATGCCTGCATCGCTTCATCATCGATCCTGGGACCTGATAAAAGGATGCCATCTATTCTTTTTGCACGAGCCAGGTCCAGGTAAGCTTCTTTTTGGTGCTGTGGCTGCACGATATCGATCATCATGCGCATTCCATGGGGTCGAACGACTTCGATCAACTCGTCAAGAACCTGAGTAATGTAGGCATCCGAAGCAATGTGATGCGGACTGCGTGTGAGCACCAGACCGATGATTTGCGACCTGCGGCTGGCTAATGCACGCGCTGCTGCGTCGGGGACATAATCAAGCTCTTGTGAAGCCTGCAGTACC
>JAUXFR010000110.1 GCA_030622805.1 Anaerolineae bacterium
ATCCCATCCTCTGCAGGCACAAAGTCAGCCTCCAACCTGGCAGAAAACGCATCCGGATTGACTGAACTCAGCATCTCGTCCGACCATGTAATATGTGTCCTGTCGATAAACCTGGATTCGGCTGGCTCACCATCCAGTTCGCTGTTATCAAATAACATCAAACGAAACCCCTTCCGCTCACCATCAAACTCGCTGAGAAAGTCCAGTTCCAAACGCGGCAGCGATCGATGGACGATGCAGCCGAGCTCGTAGCTGATATTGAGCGATTCACCAACCTTATTCCGGATCCCGGCTAATGGAGACACAATATAATGAGGAGTCACTGCACTGCTTCCGCCTCCCAAAACCTGAGCCCAACGGGCATTTTCTCCAATGATTGCTAACGAGTCAATTTGTCTGGAATCCAGGGGCAGCACCCCCTCATTCTTCAAGAGCACCACGGCTTCCGCTGCCGCCTGGCGTGCTAACGACCGATGCACGGATGGATCGCTGGCGGTCTCCTCCAGGATGACCGGGTTTTCAAACGCGCCTGCTTTCCGGATCGTTCTCAGCAGCCTGCGTACTTTATCGTCGATCAACTCCTCACTCAGAACACCATCCTGGATACCATCGATCAGGTTCACACCCATCCAGATCGCTGGACCGGGCATTTCCAGGTCCAATCCCCCACCTGCTGCTCTCTCGCTGTAGGTTCCGTACCAGTCAGAAATCACCAGACCGTCGTAGCTCCATTCGTCCTTAAGGATTTCATTCAGCAGGTGATCATTTTCACTGCAGTAAGCGCCGTTAAGTTTATTGTATCCTGACATAATCGCCCAGGGGTTTGCATCTTTGATTACCATCTGAAATGGATATAGATAGATTTCACGCAGCGCGCGCTCGCCCACCTCTGAAGACATACTTCTCCGCTGGTATTCAGAATCATTACAAATAAAGTGTTTTATGCAAGTTCCTACCCCCTCGCTCTGAACACCGCTGACATATGCGGCTGCCATTCTACTGGTGAGATAGGGGTCTTCGGAAAAACATTCAAAATACCGACCGTTCAATGGCGTGCGATGGATGTTCACCATCGGAGCCAGCAGGATGTGCACCCCTTTCACCCTGGATTCTTCACCAAGAGCGACACCGATCCTTTGGATAAGCTGCGTGTTCCATGTGGCTGCCATCCCTACCGGTACGGGGAAGCAGGTTGAGGGGGGTCCAGAGCTGCCCTGAGCACCGCGCACTCCGATCGGTCCATCGCTTACTTTTATACCTGGAATCCCCAACCTCTCAACCGGAACGGTGTGCCACAGATCTGCACCCGCCAATAGTGAGATTTTCTCTTTCAAAGTCAGTTGGCTCAACAACGAATCAATAAACTGATCTGTCATGTTGTAAGCCTCATTGCTGTAGATCAATATTTATTTATCGCAACGATTGTAATATCATCTGCCTGCGCGGCGTTGGATTGAAACTTTGTAAGGACATCCAGGATGTGATCACAGATATCCTGTGCAGACTTCCCGGGCAGGATGCCTCCGATATTCAGCAGTCGATTCTCGCCGAAAGAGCCGCCCCGTGGATCTTGTATGTCCGTCACCCCATCTGTATACAGCAGCAGCGTGCAGCCTGCTTCGAGTATTACGCTGCCCTCATCGAGAAGTGGTTGGAAAAGAATACCAAGTGGCTGTCCAGGTTCCATGGGCAGTATCCTTCTGTCGCCTTTGGCAGAACATAGAAAAGGTAGTTCGTGTCCCGCGCGCGCGTATTCGAAAATTCCTGTCTCACCATCGAGTATGCCGTACAGTACTGTCACAAACATACCGCTCAGGTTCATCTCAAGCAGATGCTCATTCACCACCTGGAGTGTCTCACCCGCTGAACGAGCGCGATGCGCTTCTGCACGCAGCAGGGCGTGTGAACGCGCCATAAAGATCGCCGCCGGCATGCCCTTATCTGTCACATCACCGATCAAAATTCCCATGCGACCATCATTGAGCGGGATAAGGTCATAGAAATCACCACCGACCATCCTTGCCGGGACAATCCTGGCACAAAAATCGTATCCAGGAAGCTCGGGTAGTATTTGCGGCAGGATGCTCATCTGGATTTCCTGAGCGACCTCCAGTTCACGCTCCAGCTTCTCTTTTTCGATGATCTGTGCCTGGGCGTCTTTGAGTTCATCGTATGCGCGAATTAAATCACGGTTCTTCTGCTTGAGTTCCTCGATAACGGTGTTCTGGGTGGTGCTCATACGCCAGCTGAGAGTCTTAACCATCTCATAGGCGATATGCGGCTTTCGATTCAGCAAGGAATCGAAGTCTTCTCGATGCATTTCCCACAGACTTGCCGGACTGGACGCCCGTACGGAGGCAGTCCGCAGACCATCGGGATTAAGCAAACCCATCTCACCGATAAAATCGCCAGGACCATGAACACCGAGCATCCTTTCGTTAGCCGTGCCCAGGTCCTTGACGACTTCAATTTCTCCCTGATGGATGATGTAGAAGAAATCACTCTGCTCACCTTCGCGGATCAGAACGGTGCCTTGAGAGATATCGATCTTCTTGAGTAAGGAAACCAGATACGTAATCTCTTCAGGCTGCAATGTGGAGAATAAAGAGACAGAAGAGAGAATGCTGTGATCGTCTGTCACTTCTTGCACACTTTTATACGCCCCATGCAACGCTGGGATCATCCCAGCTGGAGATTACGGCAACACCGAATTTATTGAAATTAATCGTCCTGTTGTTGCTCATACTTCATTGCTCCACCAGATAGATCAAAGGGAAACTTAATACCCCCAGGCTACATGAGGATCATCCCACTCGGAAATCATTGCAAAGCCTACACCGCCTAATCTACGATTCTCTGGATCATCGGGGATTAGATGATAGTCATATTTTGAGTCGAATATTACCCACTCGCTACCATTCCAAAATGCGAGCTTCAAGGATTCCTCGGCTTCTTGGGCTGCCTGATAATCATAATACGTATACCTGACATTCAGCAGGATCGGTGGGTCAAATGTCGTAATCCGTTCATCGTATCCCTGATCTTTTGCCAGTTTCAGGTTGATGACAGTTCGAATGAGGTTAAATCCACCCTCTTCGGGAGGAGATATATCATCAGGGAAACTTGGGAGCTGGTAGACATGTACATTATGATTTTGATAAGGGATGGTGACAACTACACCCTCAACATCGAACACAGATCGTTTCATTTTATTTAACATGATCCATTTCTCCTTTTGGCTAACCTAAATAATCTTTACAGAAATGGGCTCAAGCTCCTACATCTCATCCGCACCCATTTCATTCCACATCTTGACAACGGCAATATGCTCTGGGGTATTCTCCAGAAAAGCCTTCTACCATTCATGATGACTGATCTTGTTCGCACGCTTCATCAATTCTTGATATCCTTCTCTGATCGATTGCTGCGTTTCATCGACCGACTGCTGCGCCTTATCTTGATTTTCAATGACCCACCGAACAATAAACCGCTAAATTATATGAAATTTGTTTAATTATTATATCCGATTAATTAAATGGTGGTTCTTCATATTAATGCTAACACCTATATTCACCCATATCCATATGTTCTTATCAATGGTGATCAGGTGTCAGACGAAGGGGCAATTCCCCTACTCTCGCCACTATCATCAAGATCATCAAACAGTTGGCGCAGCTCTTCCTCCCAGAAATCATCAACCGGATTGAAAGCGGCTTCGTTAAACTCATCCGATAGATGCTTCATGTACGCCTTCATCCCAAGCTGAGGCGCTTTACTGTCGATTTCTTCCACTTTTTCATCGAGCATCTTACGGAGCTTTTCACTCTTTTCTTCCAGATCGGATAGATCAATGTTCAATTTCAGCAGATGATTTACTCTGCGCATTACTCCCAGCCATGCTGAATAATCGTTCTCAATCCGGATAGAGTTTTCAACCTGGGCAACATCAGAAAAATCATACGTCGGTACGAATGCATAGAATGATATGTATTCCATCCCTTGTTCACCCGCCCTGCGGCAAATCACAGAACCGATGCTGGCACCACCATGGTAAGCTGACAGATTCACTGCTAAACCCTCCAGCTCTTTTTTCAAGCGCGGCTTACTGTAGACTGATGAAACCATGCGTTCCTTATCATAGGGTACCTCTCCATACACACCACCTAAGCCGATGATGCGCTTGACATGAAGTGATTGAGCCATGTGCAGGAAAGCTGCCGTGTAGCGTTCAATATCCAGATGGGGTTCATCTCCGAGGAAAATCACAAGACCTTTCTGGCCGACTGTTGTATAGTAGATTTCATTACGCTGTGACTTCAGCGAAACGGGATATCCAGAGTCAAACTTGACTACCGGTCTTACCAGGTCATGGGTGCCGGGAATTTGAAATATATAGAATCCATCCGCCCGGATATCCCCGATTTGTTTAGCACCGAACTGCTGGATCAGATAATGCGGTAAGCTGGAAGAGATAGAACCTGCGTCCGCCCACTGCCTCCAGCCTGCCAGCATATAGACTTCTTTTGCCTGGGGTTTTTCCCAAAGCTCAAAAGCATCGGACATAAGAATCCTCCATAGAAAGTATACTACACTGGTTCACTATTCCCCCTCCACGCGGGAGCAGCCGCTGGAGTAATTCATCCCGTAGAGAAGAGGGGATAAAATGGGGGAAAAAACTGATTACCGCACCGTGATCCTCTTCCGAGGAAAGGTCTCGACGAGCAAATCAGACATCCAAAAAATCTCGGTGAAGCCTGGTTTTCTACCAGATCCCCCTATAAGGATCACCCAATCATATGACCCCTTATCGCCGGGAGGGCGGTTTACACTAAGAAAAAATCAGATATAATGAATGTAAGTTTCACACCGGAGCCATGCCTTGGTGTGCTTAAGACACCAGGCTCATCCCAATTATTAACAAAATCCGTTGCTTCACCTAGAAGTCAACTGGGAAGTAAACACGTTGTTTCATATTCCTTACTGGACAGATTTAGCAGGCATATTGATTCTCCGCCTCAGAGTAATTGAGGTATCGAAGCATCCTTCATACTCGAAAAAAACAGCGTGCCTAAGTGTGTGGGATCGCGTGCCTGCACGATACCAAAATTGGGTTATTGTTGGATGAATGAAATCGAGCAGCTTGAACAGGCCATCGCATCGCTTGAAGAGAAGCGTAGTGAGCTCGGGGATTCAGTCGTTGATTCAGCAGTAAGTTCAATAAAAATCAGGCTGGTGACCTTAAAGTCTTATCAAATACCCATTGAAAAGCAGCGTAAACTGGTATCGATTCTTTTCATGGATATTACTGATTCTACAAAAATCGGTCAACACCTAGATCCTGAGGATGTTATGGAGATGATGGACACGGCGCTGCAGCAGCTTGCGGCTCCGGTGTTCAATCACGGCGGACGGGTTACTCGTTATATGGGGGATGGATTTATGGCTGTATTTGGTGCTCCCATTGCACGTGAAGACGATACAAGGAACGCAGTAGGGGCGGGTCTGGAAATATTAAAGGCGGTAGAATCAAGTTCTCAAGAGATACAAAGCACC
>JAUXFR010000224.1 GCA_030622805.1 Anaerolineae bacterium
AGTACAAAAATATTCGAATTTACAAATTGATAGCCCAGCATGGAAAAAGAGTTAAAAAAACTATCAGGCTCACTTCTACCAAGTATAGAACATGAAATTCGGACCGTAGTCGCTCGGGTACAGACACCCGAAACCGAAGAACTCCATTACATGCTCGCATACCACTTGGGCTGGGTAGGTGAAGGAGCGGGTGCGGGTGGTAAACGCATCCGTCCCTTACTGGTCTTGCTGACCACCGGTGCAGCAGGAGGACAATGGGAACATGCGCTTCCGGCTGCGGTCGCCGTTGAGCTTCTGCATAATTTTTCACTGATCCACGATGATATTGAGGACCACAGTCCTCTCAGGCGCGGAAGACCAACCTTATGGAAGCAGTGGGGCATCCCTCAGGCAATTAACAGCGGCGATACCATGTTCACTCTGGCAAATACTGCAATTCTAGAATTAGAAAAATCTGCTGATTCATCCATCGCACTTCTTGCAGCCAAAGCGTTCCAGGAAACCACTCTGGCATTGACCGTTGGGCAGTATCTTGATATCGCTTTCGAATCGCGTTCCGACCTGACTACTGATGATTACTGGAATATGATCGGGGGAAAGACGGCCTCCTTAATCGGTACCTGCACACGTATCGGAGCTCTGGTGGCAGGGTGCAACGAGACAGCACAAAACACGTACCAGGAGTTTGGAGTCTCCCTTGGATTAGCTTTTCAAATCCAGGACGATTGGCTGGGTATTTGGGGGGATTCCAACTTGACCGGAAAATCTGCCGAAAGCGACCTGATATCGGGTAAGAAAACGCTGCCTGTGTTGTATGGACTGAGCAAAAAAGATGAATTCGCCCGACGTTGGGCAGCAGGCGATATCCAGCCATTAGATGTGCCTGAACTCGCGCAATTGCTTGATTCCGAAGGGGCTAAAGCATATACCCAGGAACGCGTTAACTATTACACGAATAGAGCAATTTCCAGGCTTCATCAAACCAATCCGCACGGGGATTACGGTCAGGCTTTAATTGAACTCACCGAACTGCTCCTGAATCGGAAGTCTTAACGAATTCTCACTCACTTATCTCTCATCTAACCGGTCTTTTACCACTTTCTGAAGGCTGGTATAATGCCAACAATTAACCAAATCTTTCCAAAAGACAAATTATGCTGTTTACATACCTCCTAATCTGATGAGCCAAGACAGCCCTTCTAAACCAGTTAGTATATGTCCTACTTGTGGTACACGTGTTAGCGAAGATGCCGCTCGTTGTCTGGTATGCGGCACTGATATGGGTGCTGGGGTTGATGATGCAAAAGCAGCCAGGGTAGTTCAGGGAAGCCGCATGCCATCCATCACCTTAAGTTTGCCGGTTATTTTGGGTCTGTTGGCGATTTTTCTTGCCATCGGCGCTGGTTTGGTTTATTTCATTATGGGTCAGGCATCCACACCCGAAACCCTTCCAACACCTACAGCATCGATTACGGTAACACCTTCCCCAACGCTTACCCCTACCCAGGTAACTCCGACAGTAACCAACACGCCTCTACCAACACCGACACCATTGGCTTATACTGTCAAGCTGGGCGACACTTGTGGAGGTATCGCGTTCGCGTTTAATGTATCTGTGCAAAGCATAGTATTGCTCAATAACCTGCCTGCCGACTGCAGCAATCTTATCGAAGGCATGACACTGCTTATACCCCATCCCACTCCGACCCCCTCTCCTCAGCCAACAGCCACCCTCAGCGGTGCCGATGCGACCATCGCAGCCTGCCAGACCCTGGATTACACCGTGCAGGAGAATGACACGCTCAGCAGTATTTCATTGAACTACGCTGTATCGCAGGAATCCATCCAACAGTGGAATGGATTGGTGAACAATATTGTACGGTTTGGACAAACGCTGGTCATTCCATTATGTGAACGTGAATTAAATACACCCACACCAACTGTCCCACCTCCATATTCCGCTCCCAACCTGCTGCTGCCTCCTGACGGTGCGCCATTCTTCGTTGATGATGGGCGAGTATCTTTACAATGGGCATCAGTGGGTACCCTGCGTGAAAACGAAACCTATGAGGTGACAATCGAGGATGTAACAGAAGGCGAGGGTCGTAAGCTCGTGGAATACGTCACAGATACGAAATTTATCGTACCCGAATCCTTCCTGATAAATGACAATTTACCCCATGTGATCCGTTGGTGGGTTTCGACTGCCAGACAAATCGATACCGATGACGATGGGAATCCGGTCTGGGAATCTGCCGGGGGAACCAGCGAGCCGCGCGTATTCACCTGGACCGGGACAGCTGGTGCACAACCCGCAGCCACCACAGCACCGTAATAGGGACATTACATCCAGGTTTCCGCCCAATCACATTGGGTGTGAGCTAATTCATCTGAGTAGCACGCCCAATCGAATTGAGCGTGGAAATACCCTTACACCCCTGCAATTCATCAAAAGTGGCTGCTCTTGTACCAGAACAGCCACTTTCGAAAAAATTTTTATTTGATTTATTGTGAGATTACGTTTGAGCTGCGATCTCTTCCAGCATTTTAGTTGTGAGCGATTTGGGTCGTTCAATTGGTTGCCCTAATGCACGCGCCCAAACGGCATTCGCACTTACACCCATAGCCCGGCTTGCACCAAACATGACCGTGTAAAAATCAAACTCCCTGATCCCATAATGATGCTGGAGGGTTCCGCTGATGGCGTCCACATTCGGGGCAGGATTCTTCGCTTTTCCTTGTTCGATCAGCACTTCAGGAACGACCTCCCTCACAAGTCTGGCGATCTGGAATATCTCATCTTCGGGGAAGTGCTGCAGTGCAAACTTGTACTGCGCTGTAAACCTCGGGTCTGCAATCCGCAATACCGCATGACCATAACCGGGGATCACCTTACCCGTGTTGAGTGTATCCCAGGTATATTGCCGTAATTCCTCCCAGGTTGGCACGCCCTTGAACTGATCATAAACACCTAATAACCATTTCAAGCTTTCTTGAGTAGCTAAACCATGCAGCGGTCCCGCAAGACCATTCATACCTGCTGATAATGCATAGTAAATGTCTGAGAGTGTAGATGCGACCATATGTGTTGCATGGGCGCTTACATTGCCGCTTTCGTGATCCGAGTGAATGATGAAATAAAGACGCGCCAGGTCAGCGTAGCTTGGATCAGCGACTCCCATCATGCGCGCGAAATTTCCACCCATGTCCAGATCAGGAGCGGGGGATGTGATCTTCGCATCCTTGTATTTGAGCTGGTAGATAAATGCTGCCAGGACAGGAAGTTTAGCCGTCAGATTGAGACTATCTTCAAGCATAGGTTCCCAATATTCTTCTTTACGCATCCCCTGGTGATAGCGTTTAGTGAAAACCGATTCCCTCTCCATCGTTAGAATCGCGGTCGAGAACAGCGTCATCGGGTGTTCATCTTCTGGCATCGAGATCAATAATCTTGTAACATAATCTGGAAGCTCACTGCGAGCCTTCCATTCATTTTCTACGCTTTCTGCCTTATCAAATGACGGCACT
>JAUXFR010000272.1 GCA_030622805.1 Anaerolineae bacterium
CTTGAATATCAAGGATTTGACAATCTGGTCAACCTGGCATCCAATTGCCTGTGCAGCTTCTACTGCTGTGCGTGTAGAAGCAGGAAGTTCAACAACGTTGATTGATAAACCGTGCTGATTGAGTGCGTTCTGCACTTTCTGTGCGTTTGGGCTGAGTTTATCTGCCATCGGTTTTGTGTGGTGAATCTCGGGCTGTTGCGGTGAGGGTCAGGATTAATACTCCCAGCATAAGATTTATTCTCGATAACAATCTCTCATGTTGGTGACTGAGAGCGACATCGGATGTTTACTGATCTTCCTCTTGGTTGATAGATTGCTGCAGTGTTGGTCTGCGTAATCCTGGCAGGAGCGTACCTGTCAGATAATCTTCTACCCGCTTATGGATAGGGCGTAGGTTCTTCCGTAGGACCCGGTGGCAGTTCATCCGGTGGCTCTGATGGTAGTTCATCCGGCGGTCTGTCAGACTGGCTTTTATCGGGCTTGCCCCCCTCACATTTGTTATTTGCTTCGACCAGCACCAGTTCAACATCTGGGTCGTACGCCAGGGACAAAGAGAGCGAGTATTGTTCAGACGCCTGGCAGGGGTCGTTGGCTGCCATTAGAGTATTCCCAAAATTGTAGAGTGCCAGCCTGTATCGCTCCTTCGCCGTCCAACCGCTTCCATCGCGCAGGCTGGGTAGTTGAGGCGCTACTTGGGAAAAATAATATACTGCCTGCGACCAATCCAGCTCCCAAAAACTGGCGCCGGTGATGTACATTTTCGCCCAGATTAGGAAGCCCTCTGCTTCCGTATCAAGCGGACCAAATCGTTCTGCCAGTGATAAATCGTACACACCTTCTTCCAGCTCTCCCAGGATGCTGATCTTATCAAGGCCGCGATTTCGCAGAGCGATGAACAGCATGCCATCTATGGCGACCATTTGATAACCTGGATCCAATTTACGAACCAGAAGCAGCGTCTCGATTGCACCCGACGTATCATCGTTAGCTAGCTGCCCTTGAGCCTGGCTGAACAATTTCTCGACTTCATCAGCCTGGCGTGTATCTGGTGTGGGAGTAAGTGTCGGTGTTGGAACCGGAGAAGGAGTCGCAGTGGCGTTGATCAGCAACAGCACATCGCTAAGCTTGTCTGTGACCCCCGGAAAACTCGGATTGATCTGGATTATGTACTCAAGTCGCTGACGAGCCCGATAGTATTCACCCTCCTCGATTTCTTGCAGTGCGAGGACATACTGCTCTTCGATCGCTACGCTTTCCTGCGTAGCCTGCGCATCCGTACGCAGGTTGATGCCGGAGTTGTACCCGCTCCATCCGCTCAGTAGCGCGATTAACAGGATCGCTCCGATACCACCGATCACGAACCAGCGCCAGCGTGGTGATCCAGTTTTGGTTTCTGCCGGCTGCTCTTCTTCAGGAGTATCCCCTGGATCATCTGAAATCGCAGAGTACATCATCTCTTCCTGATTCTGTGAATCATCAGAGACCGGCGTAGGGGTGGTTTCTTCCAGGTCCTGAGGGGGTTTTTTGTCTCGATCCAAACCCAGGTCTTGATCTGGGTTTGTGGGAATGGTTTCATCTAAATTCGGATCCGTCATGCTGCTGATTATACCGCAGTGACTATTTTGTTTATTGTCTATAATAAATGCTAATAATAGTCTAAGGTGATCGGGCATAATCCCTAAGAACTCCACAATATCGTATAATCTTTATATGGAAGGCTTTCGCTTTAAGCACCCCATTGAAGTTCGTTACGGCGATTTAGACCCACAAGGGCATCTCAACAATGCCAAACACTTTACCTATATTGAGCAGGCGCGCGTAAACTATATCCGCCATCTGGATTTATGGGATGGCGAATCTTTCCTTGACCTCGGTTTTATCCTGGCGAACGCTCAGATTACGTACCGAAAACCTATCCGGTTAGGTGACCCGGTGCTTGTTGGTGTGCGTGTAACCCGTTTGGGCAACAAAAGCCTGACCATGGTGTATGCCATTGAGAACGCCGAGACATGTGAATTGTATGCCAGCGCCTCCACGGTCCAGGTAGCGTTCGATTACCACAGCAAGCATACATTCCCAATCCCTGAAGATTGGCGTACAAGGATCATTGAATACGAAGGACTGATCTAAATACATATTTATTGGAGGTGAAATGAAACTGCCAGAGATCAACACCCAGGAACTGATCAAGTTCTTAATCCTGCAGTTGAATACGCCCAGCCCTACAGGTTATGCTCACAGGGCGACCGCTCTTGTTGAAGCAAAGATGAACACATTTGAGGAATTGGAAATCCACCAAAACCGCAAAGGAGCGCTGATTGCGACCTGGTCTGGTGAGCGATCAGATTCCCCGCGTGCCTTGACTGCACATACGGATACATTGGGTGCGATGGTGAAGGAGATCAAGTCAAACGGGCGTTTGAAGTTAAGCAGGATTGGAGGGTTCGCCTGGAATACGGTCGAAGGTGAAGGTTGTACCATCATCACGCAGGCAGGTCGAGAAATCCGTGGTTCCATTTTGCTCAGTAAAGCCTCCGGTCATGTCTATGGGAAAGATGTCTCGGAGCTGAAGCGCAATGACGATAATATGGAAGTCCGCCTCGATGCGCGCACATCATCAGCCGATGAGACTC
>JAUXFR010000198.1 GCA_030622805.1 Anaerolineae bacterium
CCCCTCCGAAGGCACCAGCTTCACTTCAGACAACGTAATTCCCAAAGCATCCCGCCAGAACGCCAGTGATGCTTCAATATCCCCGACAACTATTGCGACATGACTTATTTCTTTTACTTTAGCCATTCTTCAGCACTCTTCTATTGATAATAAATTCTGTAATGATCACATAAATCTATCGTACCTGGAACATTAAGCCTGGCACTTCCCCTACACCCAAGCTGGCGGCTGGTATTCTCCCCATACCCCACGCAGCACGCCGCAGATCTCACCCAACGTGACATCGTTCTCCACACATTCGATGAGCAGCGGCATCAGATTGTCGGAGCCGCGCGCTGTCTCTTCCAGGTGCGAGAGCAGCTCGCTTACCCGTGATGGATCGCGCCTTGCCCGCAGAGCCTGTAAGCGGTCGCGCTGGGTATCTTCGATGGCAGGATCGACATCCAGGCGTTCCAATTCCACTCTCTCATCTACCTGGTATGCATTCAAGCCGACCACGATTTGCTCGCCGCTCTCGACTGACTGCTGGTAGTTGTAGGCTGCGTTCTGGATCTCAGCCTGGATGTAGCCAGATTCGATGGCAGCCAGCGCGCCGCCTATGTCGTCGATGCGCTGGATGTATTCTTCTGCTCGTGCTTCGATCTCGTCCGTCAGATATTCGATCAGGTATGATCCACCGAGGGGATCGACCGCATCGGATACTCCAGCCTCATTAGCGATGATCTGCTGTGTGCGCAGCGCCACCTGTACTGCATTCTCCGTCGGCAGCCACAGCGCTTCGTCCATACTGTTGGTGTGCAGCGACTGAGTGCCGCCCAATACAGCAGCCAGTGCCTGCAGCGTCACCCGTACCACGTTGTTCTGCGGCTGCTGGGCGGTAAGGGAAGATCCAGCGGTCTGGGTGTGGAAGCGCAGCTTGCAGGCGCGCGGGTTCTGGGCGCCGAAGCGTTTGTGCATGATGCGTGCCCACATGCGGCGTGCAGCGCGGAACTTGGACACCTCTTCCAGAAAATCGTTATGGGCGTTGAAGAAGAACGATAGTTGTTTTCCGAAATCTTCTGTATTTAACCCGGCATTGATGGCAGCCTCTACATAGGCGATGCCGTTTGCCAGGGTGAAGGCAACTTCCTGCACAGCGGTGGAACCTGCCTCGCGAATATGGTAGCCGGAGATGCTGATCACGTTCCAGCGCGGCACCTCGGCCTGGCAGTAACTGAAGACATCGGTGACCAGGCGCATCGATGGTGTTGGCGGAAAGATGTAGGTTCCCCGGGCGATGTATTCCTTTAAAATATCGTTCTGTATCGTGCCGCGCAATTGCCTGGTGTCCACGCCCTGCCGCCGCGCTACAGCAATGTACATTGCCAGCAATATCGATGCCGGTGCATTGATCGTCATACTGGTGGATACTTTGTCCAGTGGGATATTATTGAACAGTGTTGCCACGTCATCCAGCGAAGAGATTGAGACACCAACCTTGCCTACCTCCCCGACTGCGATGGGGTCGTCTGCGTCGTAGCCGATCTGTGTGGGCAGGTCGAACGCAACCGAGAGCCCGGTCTGACCCTGCTCCAGCAGGTAGCGGTATCGCTGGTTCGACTCTTCCGCAGCGGCGTAACCGGCGTATTGGCGCATCGTCCACATTCGGCCGCGGTACATGCTGGGCTGCACCCCGCGCGTGAAAGGGTGTTCTCCCGGGAAACCGAGCTTCTCCATATAATGCGGGTCAGCGAAGGCCGGTGTGTTTATACCTGGGATTGGAATGCCTGAAGATGTTTTGAATTCCTCTTTTCGCTTAGGAAAACGTTTCAGGGACATCTTGAGAGTCTCTTCTTCCCAGCGTACTTCTTCGGATTGAAAAGGCATTTGTACCTCGACAAGTGTTCAATTATTAGCAATCAGTTTTCTGTAAGTAATATATCGTAATCAGGTGGCTCAAATGCAGAGCACAGTTTTCTATGGTACATGAATCCGGGCAGAGTATACCCCAAGTATATATCATCTTCCAGATGTGGGGTGCTTGGGTATGTTGTGGATAGGTGCAACGCACGCGAAACGTGCATCGCACCCCGATTAGTGCATTGCATCTTCAGGATGCGATGCACTTGAGGCTAACGACTCATGATGCGTTTCACTTGTTTTCACCAGGACATTACTTCCTGAGCTCCTACCTCTCAAACTACTCTCTATTTATGGTAGACTCAAAATCCTTTACAAAATTAACTGGCTTGTTGGCGGCGAACTGCCGTTTTTTTAATTATTCTTGATTGATTTGTTGACTAATCACCTGATTTCTGATTGACTGATTGTCTGATCCCATGAAAATATTAACTGTCGATGTAGGCACCGGAACCCAGGATATTTATCTCTACGACTCGCGTGTGGATATTGAGAACGGATTCAAACTGGTGGTGCCGTCCCCAACAATGATCGTTCACCAGCGTATAAAACGGGCAACCAGCCGCGGAGAAACAGTGCTGCTGACTGGAGTAACCATGGGCGGCGGTCCCAGCCAATGGGCCGCGCAGGACCATGCCCGCGCCGGGCTGCTGATTTTCGCCACACCGGATGCTGCCAAGTCCTTCAATGATGATCTGGAAGCCGTGCAGGCGATGGGCATCCAAGTCGTGAGTGAAGAAGAAGCCTCCGCATTACCCGATTTGGTACGGCGTTTTGATCTGCGCGATTTCGACCTTGATGCCATCCAGAGCGCGTTGAGTCATTTCGGAGTGGCTCTTGATGACCTGGCGGCTGTGGCAGTGGCAGTGTTTGACCACGGCAATGCTCCGCCAGACATGTCTGACCGTCAGTTCCGCTTTGATTACCTGGACGAGCGAATCCGGGCAGAGAACCGGCTGAGCGCTTTCGCATTCCAGGCAGACGAGGTACCTGATATCATGACCCGCCTGCGGGCGGTGGTGAAATCCGCTCGCAGCATGCAGAGCCCCATCCTGGATAATGTGCCGCTGGTTGTGATGGACACCGCTCTGGCCGCGGTGCTCGGGGCGACGTTTGACCCGCTGGTAGGTGATCGGGAGCGTGTGCTGATCACGAACGTGGGCAACTTCCACACGCTGGCTTTCCGCCTCGGACCAGGAGGCATCGAGGGAGTTTTTGAACACCACACCGGTCTGCTTGATCTGCCCAAGTTGGAGAGTCTGCTGAGATCGCTGGCAGACGGCAGCCTGAAACACGATGATGTGTTTGGCGATCACGGTCACGGTGCGCTGATATATGACCCGGTTCCACTTCATCTACCGGATGGAGGAGGTTCAGAAGAAGGGGGTTTCGGCGTGGTGGTGACCGGTCCACGGCGAAATATGATGCGCTCATCGACCCTTCACCCATACTTTGCGGTGCCCTTCGGTGACATGATGATTGCCGGCTGCTTTGGTTTGCTGGCTGCTGTGGCTGACGTGCTGCCCGACCTTGCTGAACCGATCCGGGCATCGCTGCGTGGTGCGGGTGGCAGCGGAACCCCACCCTGGGATATCGTCTGAACCAGGTCTACGCGTCGAAGATTGGCTGAACATCACTTGTGTTTCTTACGCTATTCTTATATCAATGCGTTATACAATAGCTGGAAATACCATATAAGTTATCCTGGAGGTAGGAGTTATGACAGATAGTCAACAAGAAATCCCCACAGCAGATGTCGCCCCTTATAGGTTTAAAGCAGAAACCCGGCAACTGCTGGATATACTGATCCACTCGCTGTACACAGAACGAGAAATTTTCCTGCGTGAGCTGATCTCCAACGCGTCCGACGCGCTGACGCGGATCGACTTTGAGATGCTGACCAACCGCGATGTGCTCAATCCGGACGCCGAACTTGCCATCCATATCACCGTTGATCCGGAGGAGAAAGTGCTGACGATAAGCGATACTGGCATTGGTATGACCCGGGATGAACTCATCA
>JAUXFR010000160.1 GCA_030622805.1 Anaerolineae bacterium
GGTGATATGGATCCGCGCCCCCATCCAATAGAATTAAACCGTTTGCTCCCGCTGCATCGATCGTGCGCAGTATCGAGCCGATATTGCCCGGATCTTGTGGGGTGATCAATGCAACGGCGAAAGAAAAGTTCTCTGGGTTCAATGCCTGAAGACTGAAAGAGGACTGGCGTACGAGTGCGAGAATACCCACCGGGTTCTCTTTGCCAGAGATGGATTGAAAAACTTCCGGAGTCGTTGCGTAACATGCGATTTCCTGTGTGGCAGCGGTTTCAATAAGACCGAGTGCAAAAGTGCTTCGGAGAAGATCGGGAGAATAAAAGATCGAGTGAATGAGTGATCCACTCTTCAGGGCTTCAGCGGTGATATGGATGCCTTCAGCGATGAATAAACTGCTATCCTGCCTAGTTTTACGCCTGTATAAGCCGCGTGCCAGTTTAATTTTTGGGTTGCTACGGCTGGATATCATTGTTTGGGACATGTCACTTCGGTAAGGTTGGAGGTGTACAGAGTATAAATAAATCAGATCCCACTGTTTTTCCAACGCGGCACCCACGCCAGCACAGTGGTCCCCTCACCTGGATAGGATGTGATTTCTACATCTCCCCCAACTTTTCGGGCGCGGTAATGGATATTTGACAGACCGTGACCCAAAGTTACGCTCATTTTACGCAGGTCAAAGCCCTGCCCGTCATCGGTGACTTCTAACAGGACGCGGTCCATAGCTGTCCAAACGTGTACTTCGGCATTATGTGCGGCGGCGTGTCTGGCGACATTTGCCAGCGCTTCCTGACAGATGTGGAATAATGCAGTAGCGTGTTCGGCTGGGAAGTCGATTAGCGTGCTGTCGGGACCGATATAGCGCACATTTGTATCCGAATTGCTTTCAATTTCCCTGACCAAACGCATAATGCCTTGCTGCAGGTTCTCGCTGTGAAACTGGCGAGGGCGAAGATCTAGGATGTATGTACGGATGTCGCGAATCGTTGTGTTGAGCGCTTTGATGGATTGGTTGATCTTTATGCGCGCCTGCTTTGGGTCTTCATCCACAACCGACTTGGCATAATCCAGCGCCAATCCGACCCCATAGATGGACTGAATGATGCCGTCGTGTAGGTCCATGCCGATGCGTTCGCGTTCTTCAAGCACAGCCAGAAGCTGTGCCTGGCTGTGCAGCCGTGCGTTTTCAATATTAATGGCAGTCCAGTTGCCAATTGCGGATAACAGGTTGATCTCTCGCTCATTCAGGGTGCGTTCTCGACGGGAGGCAATTGCCATCACTCCGACGACATTACCTCGAGCGAGCAGCGGAATTATCCCGAGGCAGCGAAATCCGGCATCCACGACCGCGCGACGCAGATAAGGGTCGTCTCTTTTAATCTCGTGATTGATGATTGGCAGACCGGTCTCTGCGGCTTTACCAATGGCGCCTTCACCCATTCGGAAGGAATCGCGGGTCCAGAATGCTTCGGATGCTTCACCGCGATGGATCGCCAGATAGAGCTTTTTTTCTCCATCTTCTGTCAGGAAAATTTCACCTGCCTCGACATTCAGATAAACGATCACCAGATTGAGGGTAATGTTGAGAATTTCATCAACATCGAGCGAGCCAGCAAGGGAGGATGCGACTTCGTTGATCAAACCCAAATCTTCATTCCGCTTGATCAGGGTTTGGTCCCGCTCCAGCAGGTTCTCGTACAATTGGGCGTTGGAGATTGCTACTGCTGCGTAAGCTGCCAATGTCTCAATCACACGTTCATCCTGTTCGGTAAACTCGTGAAAACCTTGTTTGTTTGTCAGGTATATCTGCCCCAACCAGCGTTCACCGGTAAGGATGGGTACTCCGAGGAATGAGTGCATCTCCGGATGGTGAATTGGAAAACCTGTACTGCGAGGGTCATTGCTGATCTCTGGTATGCGAAAAGTCTGTTTGTTCGATTTGAATAAACCCAGGAGACCTTTTCCGATTGGTTGATCACCGATTCGCGCAGATTCTTCTTCGGATATGCCTGCGGTAATAAATTGTTCGAGATTTCCGGTTTCATCAACTACCCCCAGCGCTGCATATTGAGCGTTCACAAGATCACGCGCCAGATGAACGATTCGTTGAAGGACTCTGTCTGTGGAAAGGTCGCCGACCAATTCTAGACTGGCCTGGTGTAATGCAGCTAATCTGTCTTCAAGCTGTTCTCTCGTTAATACAACCATTAATTATGCCTCACCGCAACGATATTTTACCCCATTTTGGAGAATATTGATAGTTTTTGCCAGTTCGGGAAGGGTAAAAGAGAGGGGTTTGAAGATCAAGGGATAAAAGAAAAGGGAGAAGGGCAAATATAACAAAAAGAGTGTCTAATTTTCTTACTTATTTGTACTGAACACGCTTTGGAGATGATATGGACCAAGAGACTTATGGATCACGTATGCCAGGTTTCTATAACCAAACATTAGAAGCACGTTTGGAAGCAATCGCCAGTCAAGGGCATCTGGATGATGATGAAATCGCTGTCCTGAGGGGTGAACATGGTTTGTCTGCCGAGCAGGCGGATCATATGATTGAGAACGTAGTGGGTGTGCATGGGCTTCCACTGGGGATTGCATTGAATTTCATCGTCAATGGTCGTGAAGTGCTGGTGCCAATGGCGATCGAGGAGCCATCTGTAGTTGCCGGTGCTTCTTATATGGCAAAACTAGCTCGAGCGGGTGGCGGATTCAGCGCGCAGACCACGGCGCCAGAGATGATCGGACAGATGCAAATTCTGGATGTCGATGACCCGTTAACGGCTCGCAAGGCGCTTCTGGGGAAGAAAACAGAACTGCTGTTGGAAGCAGCCCATGTTGACCCGGTGCTCAGAGGTCTTGGTGGAGGCCCAAAAGACCTGGAAGTGCGCCTGATCGCTGAATCCCCGATTGGACCCTTTATAATACTGCATTTAATATATGATGTGCGCGACGCTATGGGCGCCAACGCAGTGAATACTGCAGTAGAATATCTGACGCCGATGGTCGAATCGATCACCGGGGGGAGAGTGCACCTGCGTATTCTGTCCAATCTTGCGGACCGCCGCCTGGCGTGTGCGCGTTGTACGATCCCTCTGGAAAATCTGGCCTTTGGCGATTTTGAAGCAGAGGAAGTTCGTGATGGGATTATTGAAGCCTGGGCATTCGCAGCGGCTGATCCCTATAGAGCGGCAACACATAACAAAGGGATCATGAATGGAGTGGATGCAGTTGTGATCGCAACGGGGAATGACTGGCGGGCTGTTGAGGCTGGCGCACATGCCTATGCAGCTCGCAATGGTGTATATACATCATTGAGCAAATGGGGGCTCGATGACGAAGGGAACCTGGCAGGCACACTGGAAATGCCCATGGCAGTTGGTATTGTGGGTGGCGCAACGAAGGTGCATCCGACCGCGCGCGTGGCGCTGAAAATGATGGATGTCCACACAGCTGACGAGCTGGCAAAAATAATCGTGTCTGTTGGTCTGGCACAGAATCTTGCTGCCCTGCGCGCGCTGGCAACGGAAGGTATTCAACGCGGGCACATGAGCCTGCATGCTCGCCAGGTAGCGATAGCGGCTGGCGCGCAAGGGGAGCTGATCAATCAACTGGCTGAACAGCTAGTGACTGAGGGGACCGTGAGAGTAGATCGTGCTGAGCAGTTGCTTGATGAGTGGCAAGAATCGGATACAACCCCCCGATGAATATATCTGGGCAATATATGTTAAATAATATTACATATCTTAATAGCGATGGTAATATTATAAATCATAGGAGCAAAAAGGTTTAATTATGAGTGAATTACCCGAGAACATTCTATTAAAACCGTCCCGCCCAGTGGGAATCGTTGGGTACGGCGCATTCGTGCCCAGGTACCGTTTGCCTGCTACCGAAATTTCAAGAATATGGAAGGCTGGTGAAGGAAGCCTACCGATCAAAGAGAAAGCCGTTCCAGGGCTGGATGAAGACGTAATCACGATGTCAATCGAGGCTTCTCGCAACGCTTTGCGGAGGGGAGGTATTGATCCCGAGAAAATTCGCGCAGTTTGGGTCGGTTCGGAATCTCATCCTTACGCTGTCAAACCTACATCTACGGTTTTGGCGGAAGCGATTGGTGCAACCCCTAATGTGCAGGCAGCCGACTGGCAGTTTGCCTGCAAGGCGGGAACTGAGGCGATGGTAGCGGCGGTTGGTTTCGTTGGTTCCGGTATGGCTGATTATGCTTTGGCGGTTGGGATGGACACGGCACAAGGAAAGCCAGGAGACGCACTGGAATACACAGCCGCGGCGGGTGGCGCAGCATTCCTTTTGGGACCGGCTGAAGAATCATTGGCAGTGATTGATAGCACATATTCTTACGTAACAGATACACCGGACTTCTGGAGAAGAGCGTACCAAAAGTACCCGGAGCATGGTCAAAGGTTCACGGGTGAACCTGCATATTTCAAACACGTGACTGAAGCGGCGAGGTTGTACATGGAAGCATCGGGAACATCGCCTTCAGATTACCGTTTTGCAGTTTTTCACCAGCCAAATACCAAATTCCCTCAAAGAGCAGCAGCAAGGTTGGGTTTTGATAAAGAACA
>JAUXFR010000182.1 GCA_030622805.1 Anaerolineae bacterium
GCCGACGTCCCCTCGATGAGGATTCCCGAGAGCTAAAATGAGTGTATTGAGGCACGTACAGCGATTGACCTGGAGAGGTGAAAGGCTTTTTTGCTGCAATACATCAGCCTGCTGGCAGGTTAGGTAATTAAGATCAAACAAACTTCACCTCCAACATGTGTGCCGAACAAGAGATGCAGGGATCGTAAGCGCGAACCAACATTTCCAATGCCTGGGTAATTTCACCCGGTGTACGGTCAAGAATCATCGGTACCAATGTTCGCATGTCTGACTCAATATTGGCAAGATTCTGAGCTGTAGGGATGATGCAATTTGCTTCGGTGATGTACCCGTTCTTGATAACATAATGGTGGAACAGCGTACCTCGAGGGGCTTCGCAGGCTCCTACTCCCTCACCCGAGATGCGGAGTGGCTGGGGGAGCTCTTTTTGCTCCAATCCGTCCTCCAGTAAACTGTCGATCGTCTGGAGAGCCTGTTCGAAACAGTGGACAATTTCAACCACCTGAGCGATTGTTATTTTATAAGGATTCGTACATTTATGCGACAGGTTTAGTGTAGTCGCAGCTCGTTTTGCGTTCGGATGCAGTTTGTCGTAATTTATATTGAAGCGTGCCAGGGCGCCTACCATGTAGGACTTACGCTGGTTGCGGGCGTGCTTGGCGGTGGAGTGGCTCACCTGAAATTCGTTGGCAATTTCCTTGTAATGCTCCAGCGGCGCCGCACCGGCATCCGTACTTGAAATCACGCCGCCGATAAAGGTATATTCATCGTCCTTTGATAAAGCGATATATTCTGTGTCGCGTTCAAAATCCGGAATTTCCAGGCTGTGGAACAACTCAACAGTCGCTTCGATATCGGGGCGGATAGCTTCCAACTGGTCTTTCAAGCGATATAAATCCCCTTCAGATGGTAAATGAGTGAACCCGCCGACGGTCATGGCGATGGGATGCGTATGCCGTCCGCAAATCGTGGCGCAGATGTCACCGGCTGCTTTTTTCATGCGCAGCGCTCGAGTGATGATATCGGGAGCGGATATTGCCAGTGGGATTACACTACCCACGCCGAAGAAGTCCGGTGCAACCAGCATGTAGACATGCAGGATGTGGCTGTCTAGAATCTCTCCCTGGTAGTTCAGTTTACGCAGCAATTCGGTTTGAATGTCTGGTTCCACGCCCAGGGCTTTTTCAACCGCGCGCAGGGAGGTCGTGGCGTGGGAGACTGCACAGATACCGCAGATGCGTGAGGCAAGATGTGAAGCCTGCTCGAAAGGCTGTCCCCGCAGCATGGCCTCAAAATAGCGCGGCGCTTCGATAATCTCCAGGTCACACTGCTCCAACAAACCGCTGCTCACACGCACAACAATATTGCCGTGACCTTCAACGCGGGTTATGTGATGTACGTCGATATCCAGTTTTTTAGTTTTAGTGCCTGTCATGGCCATCCTTCTCACTTTTGATTAATTGGTAGGATAGGAACAGCCTCATTTTCTCATTTAAAACCGCCTCACTCAGTCCATGTTCATTCATGGCGAATTTGAGCCCGGAGATATTTGGAGTGGAGATCATTCCCCGGCATCCTTCACAACCTTCACCGTAAGTGGGGCATATGGCGCCACACCCGGCGCGGGTGATCGGACCCAGGCAGCATTTTCCCGACAAAAGAAGACACGCATTTTCCTTCAGCCTGCATTCTACGCAAATTGGATAGTCTGGTATCCTTGGTTGGCGGTTCTGCAGCAAGCGTGTTACGACCTGGATGAATTCTTCCCGGTCAATTGGGCATCCGGGGATGAAGCCGTCTATGGGTATGATCCTTTCAATCGGCTGTGCTGGTTTGGGTGTGTATTTCTTGCCGGATTCACCGTAGACATAGCTTCGTACCTCAGCCTGGGGTTGCCAGTTGCGAAGGGCATTTACTCCTCCAAGATGAGCGCAAGCACCAAGGGCGATGACCATACTTGCCCGCTCACGAATATCGAGTAGCCTTTTCTCATCTTCGGGTCGCGTATAGCCGCCTTCGACGAATGCGATTTGGTAATGATCGCTTTTTTCACTCATCGCTTCACGAAAATTAACAATCTCAACTGCGCCCAATAATTCAGGATGAGTCTGCAGCGAGTCAATGACGGTGAGCTGGCATCCCTCGCAGCCAGTAAAATCAAAGAATGCGATTCTTGGCTTGCTCACTGTTTTCACAAGGCCTCCTCTAATCGTTTTATCTGTGCGTAAGTGAAGCAGGGACCTTCTTTGCAGGTGTAGATGTTGTTTATCTGACAGTGACCACATTTTCCAACTCCGCACTTCATTCGCCGCTCCAGGCTGAGCCAGATGTTACCTTCGCGAATCCCCAATCCGAGCAGCTCCATCAGCACAAATCGATACATAACCGGTGGACCACAGGTAATGGCGACCGTATTGGGGGCATAAATCTGAATTTTTGGGAAGAGGGTGGTTATTACGCCCACGTTTCCACTCCAGGTCTCATCCGGATGATCCACAGTGACAAGCAGCTCTACGTCATCACGCTGTGACCATTCTTCTAATTCATCAGTGAACAGCAGTTCGGAGGGTTCACGCGCCCCATACATTACAATGACTCGTCCATAATTGCTCCGTTCATCGAGCACCTGGTTGATGCAGGAGCGTAATGGCGCCAACCCCAGTCCACCGGGTGCAAATAGAAGATCTTTACCGCGGAAACGTTCGACAGGCAGGCCGCGCCCGAACGGTCCACGAACACCGATTAGATCCCCAGGAATCAATCGATGTAGTGCGCTGGTCAGATCACCCACACGTCGAACACATAATTCAAAGCTTTCGTTACTTCGGCTGGGTGAAGAAGAAATACTTATTGGAGCCTCACCCACTCCGAGCACGGATACCTGGACAAATTGACCAGGTTGATGGTTGAGAGAATGTCCATCTGGCAATTTAATCTTGAATAGCTTCTCGAGCTGCGTCAGCGAACGAACTTCGCTCACGCTGGCTTGAGTCGGCAGATAAATTGAGGTGGCATTCAAGGTAGCTGTAAGGGTCTCACTCATCCTATCAATACCTCCTGTTTTACCTTCTTTCCGTATGCAACCCGGCGATGATACAGCTTGTTGAGTGTTTCTACCGGAGCAATATTGACCGGGCAGGTCAAAGCACAGCGTCCACATCCCACACATCCGAGTAATCCATTTGATGATGTTTGATAGCTGTATTTACGGAGGAACCGGTGCCGCTGGCGGTTCTCTCGACCGGGACGGAAGTCATGCCCGCCAGCAACTTCCGCAAACTGGTTCAACTGGCATGAATCCCAGACCCTGTAACGCGTACCATGTTCGAGGAGTAAATCCACCTCGTCCTGGATGTCGAAACAATAACAGGTCGGGCACACAAGCGTACACATTCCACATCCAAGGCATAGTTCACCCAGCTCATTCCACAGGGTTGATTTAAAACTGATCTTCAGCAGGCTCTTTAATTCTGTCAAATCTGCATCCAGGCGATATGGGAAGCGCGACCATTTATTGCTCATGACCTGATTAAGCAGTCTTAGTTCTACCTGGGTTGGATCGCGAATTGGGTCGAAATCATGGAGAAGCGTGGCTCCTTTTTCAGAGCCGATATCCATTACGTAGGCATCTCCTATGTCAATCAGGTGCAGGTCGTATTTTTCGGGGACACTCAATGTACCCATGTCTTTGCAGAAAGATTCCTCGCTGCAAGGAGACAGACATTCGACGGTCACCAGAATGGTGTTCTGACGACGCGCCATGTAATGTTGGTCGGAAAAATCCTGACTGAATACCTGGTCCAACATGTGTATCGCGTACATGTCGCAGGTGTGAACGCCCAAAATAACGCTCGGTTGATCTTCCAAAACCGGATAGACCTGGTTCTTTTCAATGTCAAATTGGATCAGGTCTTCGCGTGGAGGTAAGAACACCTTCTTAGGAGGCAGGAGGGTTGTGGTGTAATCGAGATCGAAATCTCCTGCAGAATGGACCTCAGCAAATACATGCTGATCTTTAATCGGAGTAGGACCGAACAGTCGGTAGCGACCATCCAGGTGATCGATCCATTCTGATAAATTCATCTTTGGCAAAATTTTTACGCTCATAATCAAACAAACTCCTGATCCAGGCAAATTGTTTATGGGAGAAATCCTTTATCAAGACCATCGATCTCAACGA
>JAUXFR010000070.1 GCA_030622805.1 Anaerolineae bacterium
GGACCAGGCTTTACCAGCATTTCCGGGCTGGGTTCGCAGGATGCTGCGGCGGACGGAAGTGTACCTGGAGGTTGTTAGATCCCCGGTAAAAGTGGTCATCGCAGATAGTGTGGCATCTGCTTGATGGATGTCGGTTATACTTCTACCGAATCACAAACCCGGTTTTTTCAACCCAAAGTGGTGAGTAAGTTAATGACGAATAAGACAACATGCTTGAGTGATAGCGAAATACAGACCAGGGCTGTACGAAAACGGATGATCCAGGTAATCGTCCAATTCGTTATCTATGTTGCAATCTTGTTTTTCTGTGCGGGGCGGGTGGACTGGCTTTGGGCGTGGGTGTATATTGGCGCTGCAGTGGTGAACCTGATAATTAATTATCTGCTCATGCCGCGGGAATTGATCGCCGAGCGGGGTCGACAGAGAGAGGGGGTAAAGGATTGGGATAAGACCATCACCTCACTCACGATCATACCTGCATTGATTGCTCCTGTGATTGCTGGTCTGGACGAACGCTTCGGCTGGTCACCTGATCTAGGTCTGGTGATCCATCTGGTTGGTCTGGCGCTGCTGATACTAGGACAGGGACTTTTTACCTGGTCGATGGTGTCCAATCCGTTTTTCTCGACTGGTGTGCGGATTCAAATGGATCGCGATCACAGGGTCGCTACAAGTGGACCGTACAAATTTGTGAGGCATCCAGGTTATACGGGTTTTATTACTTTCACGATTGGGACATCCTTGCTGCTCGGTTCTCTCTGGGCATTAATCCCTGCAGGGATCACTGCAGTTCTTCTTATTATAAGGACGGTATTGGAAGATAAGACACTACGGGAGGAGCTGCCCGGATATCAGGACTACGCCAACCGGGTGGGCTGGCGGCTGCTGCCTGGCTTCTGGTAAGGGGTGAAAATTAAAAACATTGTTGCATGAATCAAACAGCAACATATAGTGAAATCAATGTTTATAGGGACGCTCATCCTGGGGTTTGGAAAAGAACCTATTGCGCACCAGAACACGAATAGATTGTCCATTGTACAGCAATCGTTTTGCGATATGGCTGCCAACGCAGCCTGATCCACCAGTTACTAATATCATTGACATCACCTACATTATTTGGGCTGTCCTAAAAGGTGCAGGGCGGCTTTCCTGACTAGCACCAGTGGGGGCAGGTTTCTATACCTGCCCTCCATATGGTGGTCAGAACTTTAAACCATTGGTTTGAATATTTTGTCAGAGGTGGGTTTCCAGAATTGCTCGATTGTTCTGAAATTAGCCCAGAGCATGTTCCGCTCTGGATTCGTCGAATACCAGACATGCCTGTACCCAGCTCTCGCGGATCTCGTGTAATTTCACACTGGATATTTCTATGGAAAAGATGGCAAGAGGCGGAATGGGTTAAAATAATGCAAGTCATGCAAATATATTCTCAGGTACAATATTTTTTCCCTTCTCCCTGAGCATGGCAAGAATCAATCATAATACAAGGAGTCGTATATGAGCGAAGAAATGAATGGAGATTCGAGAGAAGTCCAGTCAAAAGTGCGCTACGGAAGATTTTTAAGTCTGTCTCGCACATTAGCGCTCGGGTCCAGCGTATCCTTAGGACTGGGAGTCTTTGTGCTCCTGGGATTGGCGCTTGACGCTGCGGGAACGCGTGCACCCTTATCCTATGGCCTGACAGCGATCGTGTTTTTACCGCTCGTATTAGCTTATGCCGAGCGTGCCCTGGCAATACCGACCGGCGAGGGGGTCTTCAGGCTGGGGCGCTCAGACGAACCATCCTGGTTAGCATATGCAGACGACTGGCTGGCGTATTGTGGTTTTGCTGGGCTGATTGGTTTGCTCGGATGGGGAGTTGCTTTTCACCTTAATCAACTACTGCTGCGTCTGTTTGCCATTTCCGTGGGAGAAGCGTATCTGGCGATCGCTGTAATATTGCTCGTAGCGATAAACCGCGCTTTCGGCAGGCAGGGCACCTGGCGAACGCGGATGAGGTTTGTTTATATCAGCGTCCCGCTGTTGTTCGTCATTTTTGGGATCGGGTGGGTCTCGGCAGGACAGATGCCGAGCCTCAGGTTTGTTTTGCGTACGCCGGGAGATATCGTTCTGGCTGTCGCTTTGCTGGCAGGAATGCTGTGGGGGACTGGCTTAATCCTGGACCAAAGGGATCAGGTCAGGCGACCGGTGCGGAATTTGCTCCCGGCGCTTTATCTCGCGTTGTTAATCGGTAGTATTACCGGTCTTCTGGCTGCGATGATGGTGCTCAAGTATCCCGGAATTGGTATTGGGGTAAGGCTGCCTCTGGCAGTGATCGCATCTCAAACCAGCAGCTTTCTGGAAATGGTATATCTATCATTAGGGATATTGATTTGCATAATCGCTCTGGATCGGATATTCATCAGCAGCTTACGGACGGTGGGCGCCATGATGGCGCAGGGATTCATCCCCACACAGGTCAGGATCGGCAAGAAATTTAAGTTAAGCGTCAACAGGCTGTTCTTAATCACACTTCTGAGTGTGATTATTCTATTGGTTGTTTCTTTCGAATTGCTGGTCAGTTTAATTGGTCTGATATTCCTGTTGATGACCATCCTGGTATTTAGCAGAGACCTTGTGAAACCCCGCGCGAGTCTACCGGATCACCGGGGATTGAAAATGCCGTTTCATCCACTAGTGCCCGCATTAGCTGTTGTGGTCAGTCTCTACTTCTCGATTGCTTATGATCTTCAAATATGGATGGTTGTCATGGGATGGGGTATGTTGGGTTTGATTTTTTACCTGGCATATGCCAGGCGCGGGAGTCTGGCGGTGCGTAAGCAAACGCAAATAATGGGGGAGGAAATCCCCAGATATGCAGAGAAGGATTTTCGCATACTGGTTGATGTTACCAGCGCTAAAGACGAACTCTCGTTGATCCGCGCCGGTATCACGATGGCTCAATCCGGGGATGGTCAGGTGTTGATCATGCAAGTCTTAGATCAAATCCAGCATATGCCGGTGAAAACGGAACA
Source organism: Anaerolineae bacterium (assembly GCA_030622805.1). Classification (GTDB taxonomy): domain Bacteria; phylum Chloroflexota; class Anaerolineae; order Anaerolineales; family UBA4823; genus JAUXFR01. The sequence continues at coordinate 3,015 of JAUXFR010000070.1, forward strand.
CCGAACGGCTGAAAAAGCGCTGCTGGTTTTGAAGAACAAAGTCCATCAAATTGAGAACGACGGTGTGCCCATTGAAACGCTGGTTCGGTTGGCGCCATCGCGTGCATCTGGGATTCTGGAGACGGTACGCGAGGAACACATTGATCTTGTGCTGATTGGTTGGTCTGGACCTAAACAACAAGGGGAAGAAATGCTGGATGCAGATATCAACCGCCTGATTCAGACAACGCCATGTGATGTTGCTGTACTGCGCGGCGAGTTAGCCGGACCGATCCGCTCCGTTACAGTATCAACACGCGGCGGTCCCCATGCGGGTGAAGCCTTAAGATATGGGAAATGGCTGGTAGAACAGCAGGATGGTCAGGTTGTGGCGTTGAATATTGTGCGCGGCGCGCTTACAGCAGAGAAGAGAGCACAGGCGGAGCAGCAGTTAAACCAGGCTATCAATGATGCTGGTGAAAAAGAAGCATATTTACCCAGAGTTGTGATGGCGGGAGACGTGAAGGCAGGAATTTTAAAGGAGTCGGTTGATTCCGATCTGCTGCTGATGGGTGTGTCCACACATGGGCTCCTGGATCAGGCTGTCCTTGATGGCATTCCGGTTGAGGTGGCAAGAGCGCGTACGGGGGCAACACTGCTCGTAAAACACCATGAAGGTACCAGGGATTTTTGGCTGCGCAGGGCATGGGAGATGATCTATTCGTTCTTCCCCACATTGACTGTCGGTGAACGTACCGAGGTTGATCGCCGGATCAAGCGCTCCGCGATGGCAAGCATAGATTTTTACGCCCTGATCACCCTCTCAGCGGTCATTGCAGTATTGGGCTTGATTCAGGACAGTGGAGCAGTCATAATCGGTGCGATGCTGGTCGCGCCGCTCATGAGCCCCATCCTGGCTATGGCTTTCAGCCTGGTGCTGGGTGATGTGCGCATGCTGGCGCAGTCGGGTGAATCCACCCTGAAAGGAATATTACTTGCTATTGTGGTTGCCGTCGTCATCGCGCTGGTCATACCACCGCTGCCGATATCGGCACAAATCCTGGCCCGTACCCAGCCTAATTTGCTTGACCTGATCGTAGCGCTCGCTTCCGGGGCTGCTGCTGCGTATGCGCTTGCACGCAAGCACCTGGCTGCTGCGCTGCCGGGAGTCGCTATCGCAGCGGCTTTGGTACCGCCGCTGTGTGTCGTTGGATACGGTCTTGGATACGGTATGTACGGAGTGGCGGGTGGTGCGCTGCTCTTATTTGCCACCAACCTGAGTGCGATCGTGCTGTCCGCAGCGACCGTATTCCTGCTGTTGGGCTTCCGTCCGGACAGAGCAGAGTATGGACAGCGAATCCAGCGCTGGATACTGCTGACTGTAGCTGTTTTATTGGTCATTGCCACACCGCTTGCATTCGCTACGATAAACCTGCGTTCTAATCTGGACCGGCAGCAGGAGGTTAAATCAGTATTGAATGAGGTTATACAGGCAGAGTTCGCAGAGGTTGAAGATGTGACGATCAAACAGCAGGGTGATGGCTACCTGATCAGTGGGACGGTGTATTCATATGGAGAGATCACGGATGAAGAACTGGCGGAAGTGCAGACGTTGCTGAGCGAGGAGATTGGCGCCCCGGTAATTATTCGCGCACGTATCATTAATGCCAAACTGCGGGTTGTGGGTGGGGAGAAAGAATTGGACGTAATTTCATCGCCCTGATCGGGTGTTTCAGATTTTCATGACATTCATCATGTTGACACGTTTATACCGATTAGCTAAAATATAGGCATAGTTGGTATCTTTATTGGTAGCCAATTCGATACGCGGACCGATAATATCCGGTCAGAATCGCGGAACTGAAAGGACCAACCAAACTTCATCGCATCCACCACCCTTTTGAAGTTTTGTTGGGTCGGTGGCTTGTGGTATTTATCACAATTCGTTACTGCCAGGTACCTGTCGGTGCAGTCGGCCCACATTACTGACTTCGTTATTGCCAACCGCCCACCTGCGCTGGACAGAGGGCGGTTGGCGTATTTAAACATCGTTGAACTACATCACAGGATATTGGAGCAGCATTAATGCAGACATCGACATTAACAGAAACTCGCCAAAATGGTAATCTGAGAACGAGCCCTGCTGCGGCGATGGTGATCGGTGGAGGGATCGGGGGGATGCGTGCAGCGCTCGATCTGGCTGACGCAGGTTTGAAAGTCTATCTCATCGAGCAAACTCCCTGCCTGGGAGGGCGAGTGGCGCAGCTTGGATATATGTTTCCTCAACACGACTGCGTTCTCTGCCGCGGTACGTCTGATCATGGATATGGATGCACTCGACCGTCTATTTCGCCGGCTTATATCCAGCAGAACCAACATCCCAATATTGAAATACTTACCAACACACACGTGATCGATGTCGCAGGTCAAGCGGGGGATTTTACCGTTTCCCTGCGTATGATGCCGCGCTACGTCGATGTGGCACGGTGCATCAACTGCGGTTACTGCGAAGAAGTATGCCCGGTTGATCTGCCGGATGAATACCAGTGCGGGATGACCACCCGCAAAGCGGCTTATAAAATCTCCGCACGTGCTGCCCCTGATGCTTACGTGATCGACCGCGGTCCTTACTGTGATGACTGTGGTAAGTGCGTCGAGGTATGCCCGACAGATGCAATCAATCTTGACGAGCAGCCGCGGCTGCAGTCCGTGGAAGTTGGGGCGATCATCCTGGCACTTGGATTCCAAGTGTACGATCCAAGCGGGTTGGAGGAATTGGGCTACGGTCGCTATCCCAATGTGGTGCCTGCGATGCAGTACGAACGGCTTGCCAGTCGTTCAGGACCGACAGAAGGCATTGTCGTACGTCCGTCCGACCAGCAGAGACCCAAGACGATCGCCTGGCTGCAGTGTATTGGTTCGCGCGATCAGGATCATTCTTACTGTTCGTCGATATGCTGCATGTATGCGACCAAAGAAGCTATACTCGCCAAACAACGTCTGGAAGAAGATGTTGAATGTCGCATCTTTATCATGGATGAACGCGCATTCAATAAAGAGTACAGCACTTATTTTGAGAAAGCCCGGCATAAGCACGGCATTCAGTATACACACTGCCGGGTTTCGGCGGTACGGGAGGATCCAAAAACCAATAATCTGATTCTGCATTATGCCGACGAAAACGGCAGGCAGCACAATGAGACATTCCAAATGGTTGTGCTGGCTACTGGACTGCAGCCACCTGACTCGGCAGGATTTATCGCCGAGATGCTGGACATTGATTTGAATGAGTACGGGTTCTGTCAGACAGATAAATTCGAACCGCTGCAAACCACTCGACCGGGTGTGTTCGTCTGTGGAGCTTTCTCATCACCTAAGGAGATCGCCGAGACGATCATTGACGCCAGTGGTTCTGCGGCGGAGGTGATGCGTCTATTGAATGACCGGCTGAATACCTACACATTCACGCGTGAGTGGCCTTTCCTTTCAACCAACGATATGCCCCCCGAAAAGGATGTCACCGGATCAGCGCCTCGGGTAGGGGTGTTCGCATGTACTTGTGGGGAAACCCTCTCGGAAACAATCGATTTCTCTGATTTGGTCAGGCAGGCTTCGATGTGGGAATCGGTAGTCTCTGCCCAGATAATCGATACGGCATGTTTCCCGGAATCGCTTGGATATTTGCAGCAGCAGATCGAGGATCTTGATCTGAACCGAGTTGTTGTGGCTGCCTGCAGCAATCGGACGCATGAAGCACTCTTCCAGAGAGCCATGCGCAAAGCAGGATTAAATCCTTATTTGCTTGAATTGGTAAATATAAGCGAACAGTGCAGCCGCGTACACCGTCAGCAGCGTGATCTCGCAAACCGCAAGGCTCAGGAAATGTTGAGAGTCGCTGTGGGTCGTGTTATTGCTGCTGAACCGATCCACAAGCAATCGCACAAATTCCGTCCGATAGCGCTCGTGATTGGCGGTGGTGTGTCCGGTATGACATCTGCACTGGCGATCGCCGACAGCGGGTACACCGTTCACCTGGTAGAACGCTCCGAGATGCTGGGTGGAAATCTGCTGCGCATCCATTACGTAGCCGAGGGTTACAACCCCCAGCGTTTACTGCGTGATCTGGTGAATCGTACTCGATCCCA
>JAUXFR010000171.1 GCA_030622805.1 Anaerolineae bacterium
GTGCAGAGCGCCTGGGGTAGTTTCAGTGACAGGAATTTCAGAAAATCGAAACTAGCAGCCAGATTGGCAGCGCGCACAGCGCCAGCATGACAATCCCGATGATCAATGCCACCAGACACCCTGTGCAGCTGAGCACAAAACCGATCAGGCTGCCGATAAGCCCCAGGATCGCTCCAATTATCCCACCAATTAATCCAATAATCCCTTTGACAATGCCCACGATAAACTCCTCACTTTTTCCATTTGATCGCTGCGCTGAGGCAACGCTATTTTATTCACTCTACATTTATATACGTACATATTTTAAATTGGTTGCAATTGGATTTTACTAATCACCCGGATTTGTTAAAAATATCCCTATCTCTTTCTCCATACCCCCTTGTTCTTCCTCTATCATATCAATCAACTCTGGTCAGAATCCTACTCATTAATGACCATCTCGATATAATCCTTCATCATCCGCATGTCCGCCGATGCGTCCAGAAACTCGACCAGGGATGTAGCCAGTTCTGCTTTGCGTTCCGCATCCTGACGACTCCATGTTCGGCTTTTCACCTCCAGGAAATAACCAAGTTCGGGTTGATCGACTCTGTCCAGATTGATGTAGAACTCCGTTCCCTGGAACAGCACTCGCCATCGCCAGCGGTGTTTCTCAATGAAATACTCATTGGTTGGTTTGAAGTACTCACGATAGAATCGCAGGCTGTGGACTGCTGGAGCCAGATATCGGCTGCGCGATAGCAGCACATCGCTCGGAAATTCCTCTTCCCTGGTCGGTCCAATCTGGGTCAGGCGGTAGCGTGCCCGAGTCACCTGATCATCATCATCGACAAACTCGTCCTCACGGTAGCGCAGCATCCCCTGTTGAGGGTCGTCAAAAGTGAAATAGGTATCGAACTCGTGATAATGTCTCCGATAGAGTATCTCGATCTGCGGTTTTCCGATCGCTTCCAGGACCGGATCTGGATCAAGGATGCGAACTTTGGCCTGCACCTCGAAGCTCTCTTCCTCCGCCGCGCCGCCGATCGCGATCAGCTTCGAAAGCACAGATTTTTCACGTTCAATTAAGAAAGCGTCGATCTGCCTGGCGTAAACCTGCGCTTCGGTTATAAGCTCCCCAACGTCCAGGGTTAACAGCTCGCGATCGCGCATCAACCACTCCCCGTTGACCATCACATCGCTTACATCCGTAGATTTTGCGGCATAAATCAGCTGAGCATAAACCCCATCCTGGCCGCGCTGGAAACGCGGCGCGTTGTGCGGCGTAGACAGATCAACCACGATCAGGTCAGCTCGTTTACCGGGCTCGATCGATCCTGTCAGGTGTCCGATATGTAATGCACGGGCACCCAGACGGGTAGCCATGGCTAGAGCCATTGACGCCGGGATCGAAGTTGGATCGCCCGAAACGGTTTTTGCCAGGAATGCCGCCAACCGTACCTCTTCAAACATATCCAGGTCATTATTCGAGGCCGTCCCATCCGTCCCCACTCCCACATTCAAGCCTTCTTCGATCATTTTACTGATCGGTGCAAATCCTGAGGCCAGTTTAAGGTTCGAAGATGGACAATGAGCAACACCCGCCCCGCTGCGATGCAACGTCCCGATCTCTCCATTGTCGATGTGGACGCAGTGCGCCGCCAGTACCTTGGCTTCCAGCAATCCGTGCTTCTTAATATATGGGACGACCGGCATGTCATACGCCTCGCGCGAGTTCTCGACTTCAAGCGCAGTTTCAGCGATGTGCGTATGCAGCGGAACATCGAACTCAATTGCCAGCTCTGTGGTAGCTCTCAGGATATCCTCCGTACAGGTATATGGGGAATGAGGCGCTACAGATGGTACGATCAACGGGTGACCTTTCCAGCGCTGGATAAATTCTCGTGCTTCAGCCAACGACTCTTCATAAGACTGCGCATCCGGTGCTGGGAACTTCAATACTGTCTGAGAACAAACCGCTCGTAAACCTACTTCCGCAGTTGCCCTGGCGACATGCTCTTCAAAATAATACATGTCTGCAAATGTGGTGACACCCGAGCGGATCGATTCTGCACACCCCAACAGAGTCCCGAGACGTACGAACTCGGGCTTGACAAATTCCCGCTCCACGGGCATCACGTAGCCTAACAGCCAGACATCCAACCGCAGGTCGTCAGCAAGCCCGCGCAGTAGAGTCATCGGTATGTGCGTATGGGCGTTCACCAAACCTGGCATCAATACGCGCCCATCACAATCGATAATCTCATTAGATGAATATTTTGCGAGTATTGAATCCTCATCTCCAACAGCCAGGATATTTTCACCTGACACCGCCACAGCTCCTGGCTCATATTGATGGAAATCCTCATCCATCGTCAGTACAATAGCATTCTTCAGCAGTACATCAGCTTCTTTCGCCACTCTCAATCCTTTCCGTTAAAAACAAACAACTGTTCTGATATGATCACCTGCTCATAGTGCAGATGTCCCTTAGAGATTTCTGATCAGATCCAGACCGTAGTGCAAAGCCCAGCGAGGTGCATAAGCTGGTGGACCACCGTATGGACGGGAAATATTCTTCTGCTCCTCTGGGGTGTTGATTATAAAACAAACTTCCTGTTTGTCAGCCCCGGGGAAAATTGCTACTCCGAGACTGACATCAGCCTTTCGCAACTGATGAAAGTTATCTGTAATGCTGATCAATTCTTCCAGAGTCGGCAGTACCGGAAGCACCTCCCCACCGATGAACCCATCTCCGACCGCAGCCAAGCGTCGGACAAATTCACCACCCAGACCGGCTTCGACGACAACAAGTTTCCAGCCCTTCAGGTGTAGGTGTGCCAGAGCAACTGTTTCCAGTGTATCCTGGTCAGCACCGTATACCCACGCCCCCAACCTTTCTCGCAGAACCTTCTCTACCGGTTGAATGCGGTCATCAGCATCCTGCTCAGAATCGCCCTTCGCGGTTATACGCACATCAACCTGACCCGAATGGGCTGCCAGACCAACGGTAGGATTGCTGAGTCTTTCCAAATCATCAATCAGGGCATCGATCTGTGATTCACCGGCTCCCGCAGTATGCAGAACCCTTATTTTTATGAGTTCACCAAGCTGGTAGCGTTCCCGCAGGTAGGGCATGACAGCGCTTTTAAGCAGGTGTTCCATTTCGCGTGGTACTCCCGGCAGGGCGATAATTGAACGGCGACCTTGCTCAATGATGAAAGCAGGTGCTGTCCCAACTGGGTTTTCCACTGCTATAGCGTCCTCAGGCACATAAGCCTGCCGGCGGTTGTTCTCAGTTGGAATTCTGTTAAATCGACGAAAACGCTCTCGAATTTGTACCCATAGGTCAGCTCTGAATTCCAGTTCAACCCCCATAGCCAGGGCTACAGCTTCACGGGTAGGGTCATCCACCGTGGGTCCCAGTCCTCCGGTTGTAATGACAATTTCACAGCGTTCCATTGACCGGCGGATTTCCCGTGCGATACGCTGCGCGTTATCACCTACCGTCGTCTTGCGGTAGATATCAATTCCGACATCTCTAAATTTACATGCAATCGTTCGGGAGTTTGTGTCTAATATCTCACCGAGTAAGATTTCTGTCCCAATGGTGATAATTTCTGCGCTTGGCATTATTTACCCACTACCACCACACATCACTCCATTCCAAGATAAGCCTTCTGAACCATCTCATTTGAGCGCAGGTTGGACGCCGAATCCTGCAAGACGATCTCTCCGGTCTGCAGTACATATCCACGATCAGCCACAGACAATGCCATTAAGGCATTTTGCTCAACCAACAAAATGGTAGTACCCTCGTTATTGATCGCTTGAATGGTTTCGAAGATATTTTCCACCAAAACCGGAGCCAAGCCCATCGAAGGCTCATCCATCAGCAGCAGCCGCGGATGGGCCATCAAAGCTCTGGCTGTGGCCAGCATCTGCTGCTCACCTCCCGATAATGTGCCTGCCACTTGATCACGCCGCTCTTCAAGCCGTGGGAACAGATCGAATACACGCTGTAAATCTTCCTTGATGCCCTGCTTATCGGAACGTGAGTAAGCACCCATGTCCAGATTCTCGTAGACAGTCAATCTGGCGAACACACCACGCCCTTCTGGTACCATCGCCACCCCCTTGAAAACCACTTCATGGGCTCGATACTTTAAAAGATCTTCTCCATCAAAAGTGATCGTTCCTTCTTTAGGTGGCAGCAAGCAGCTTATCGCCCGCAGCGTAGTGGTTTTCCCAGCCCCATTTGCACCGATCAGGGTAACGATCTCTCCTTCTTCGACGGTTATGGAGATACCTTTTAAGGCATGGATATTTCCATAATATGAATGTATATCATTAAGCTCAAGAAGTGCAATAGA
>JAUXFR010000092.1 GCA_030622805.1 Anaerolineae bacterium
AGAAAGACATGTATATTGACATCGGTGCGACCAGCAAAGAAGAAGTTGTTCAGGCGGATGTTCGTGAAGGGGACCCTGTAATCCCACGCGCCGATTTTGTGCCCCTTGTAAACGGCAAAACGTACCTTTCGAAGGCATTTGATGACCGTGTTGGTACGGCTTTGATCGTCTCTGCACTGCGTGAGCTGCAGGGTGGAGAGCATCCCAATACGATTTATGGGGTTGCTACGGTTATGGAGGAAGTCGGATTGCGAGGTGCAGCTACGAGTGCCAGAGCGGTTGATCCCGATGTGGCGATCATCCTCGAATCGGATATCGCCGGTGACGTACCCGGGATCAAACCAGAAGAATCCTCTGTGAAGCTGGGTGGGGGTCCAACCGTCTTGATCCTCGATGCGCGTATGATCCCCAACCTCAAACTGCGTGATCTGGTTTTTGATCTTGCCGAAGAGCTTGAAATACCATTGCAGGTCTCATATGCTGATCGCGGTGCAACGGATGGCGGTGCGATCCATATACATGGCGTGGGTGTTCCGACAGTCGTGATCGGAGTCGCGGCTCGCCATATCCATTCACACAGCTCAATAATACACCGTGATGATTTTGACAATGCTGTAATACTGCTATCCACGCTGCTGCAGCGTCTCGATGCAGCGACAGTTGCTGGACTGACAGAGTAATATTGAATCTTAATTTCGGTACGGAGGGATTATGTCCGACCTGATCGATCAAATTACCGCAGATCTTCAGAAGCAAATCGAATCATTTGAACCCGAACTTGAAGTGCGTAATGTCGGTACCGTCGTTGAGGCAGGGGATGGTATTGCGCGAGTGGACGGACTGACGGATGTTAAAGCACAGGAACTGGTTCAATTTGCTAATGGCGTCTTGGGGATTGCCTTCAATCTGGAGAATGATAATGTCGGTGTGATCATCATGGGCGATTACGCACAAATTGATGAGAGCATGACAGTGCGCACGACGGGACGCATTGCATCAGTGCCTGTAGGGTATGGAATGGTCGGTCGCGTTGTGAATGCGTTGGGACAACCAATCGATGGAAAAGGTCCAATTCAATTTGATCACTACCGCCCGATTGAGAGGATTGCTCCTGGTGTTGTGGACCGCATGGATGTTGATTCTCCTGTTCAAACAGGTTTGAAAGCGATTGACTCAATGATCCCAATCGGTCGCGGGCAGCGTGAGCTGATTATTGGTGATCGTCAGACTGGAAAGACTGCGATTGCATTGGATACGATCATTAACCAGAAGGGCAAAGACCTGCTGTGCATCTACGTTGCTATCGGTCAGAAGAAAGCGGCTGTTGCCCGATCAGTTGCCACATTAGAACGCTTCGGAGCAATGGATTACACAACTGTAGTTATCGCATCGGCTGATGAGCCAGCAGCCCTGCAGTATATTGCGCCGTACGCTGGTTGCGCGATGGGTGAAGAGTTTATGGAAACCGGTCGTGACGCACTGCTGGTTTACGATGATCTCTCTAAACATGCATGGGCATATCGCCAGGTATCCCTGCTTCTACGCCGACCTCCGGGTCGTGAGGCATACCCAGGGGACATATTCTACCTGCATTCCAGATTGCTAGAGAGGGCAGCTCGTTTGGCTGACCAATATGTTATCGTGAATGCTGAATATGATGGCAAACTGGCAGATGTAGAAGATAGTGTTAATGGTGTTGTATACAGTGGACCGCTTGCCATACACGATGCAGAACAGGTGATTGGAGAAATGGAAGATGGTGATTTCAAGGCAGTAAAAGTGAACGGGTCTGGAGGTTCTTTAACTGCATTGCCCATCATTGAAACCTTGCTTGGTGATTTATCAGCATATATTCCCACAAATGTGATATCGATCACAGACGGTCAGATCTATCTGGAAGGGAACCTGTTCTATGCAGGTATCCGTCCAGCGGTGAATGTCGGTCTTTCCGTATCTCGTGTGGGTGGAGACGCGCAGACCAAAGCGATGAAGCAGGTTGCCGGTCGATTACGTCTCGACATGGCAGCTTATCGTGAATTGGCAGCATTTGCACAATTTGGTTCTGATCTGGACAAATCTACACAGCAGCTATTGAACCGCGGTCAGCACTTGCAGGAAATCTTGAAGCAGCCCCAATATGAACCCGTTCCACTCGAACATCAGGTGATAACAATATATGCTGGGACGAATGGATATGCAGATGAAGTACTTCTCGATCGCATGAACCAGTGGGAAAGTTCGTTAGTCCGGTTCATGGATACAACACACCCAGATATTGGTGCTGAAATTGTTGAGAAAACCATGATAAGTGAAGAAACAGAGGTAAAACTGCGAGACGCTCTCGATGAATTTACCGATACCTGGCAGTAGATAGTTAACAAATGGCAACTGCTCGAGAAGTAAAACTCCGCATCAGTAGTGTTAAAAATATTTCCCAGGTTACCCGCGCACTGCAAGCAGTGAGTGCCAGCAAAGTGCGTAAGGCTATGCAGGCGATGTTTCATACTCGACCTTATGCGACAAAAGCCTGGCAGGTGCTCACACATATCTCTGCAATACCTGGACGGGAGACAATGCACCCGCTGCTCACAACGCGTGACGAGGTTAGAGCGGTTACGGTGGTGCTGCTAACGGGTGATCGTGGGTTGGCAGGTGCGTACAATTCCAATATTGTTCGTTTTACATTAGAAAAGTTCAGGGACTATCCTGTGCCGGTGAGTTATATTACTGTCGGACGAAGAGGGCGTGACCTGTTAATCCGACTCAGGAAGGATGTTCGGGCGGAGTTCAGTAATCTACCTGCTGCACCTTCTTTTGCTGATATTTCTGCTATTGGCCGGGTCGCTGTAGACGATTTTTTGGTGGGCAAGGCTGATGAAGTATATCTGGTCTATACTGACTTTGTGAATATGGTCACGCAGATTCCAACAATGAAGAAATTGCTGCCATTAGAAATTTTAACTGGAGAGGGTCGCGTTCAGGACTTTGAACGTGCCGAGCGAGGATTAGCAGCGACCTATATTTATGAGCCGGGTCAGGCAGAAATACTGGACGAGATCATTCCAAGATTCACTGCATTACAGGTATATCAGGCGGTGTTGGAAGCGCTTGCAAGTGAACATGCAGCCCGGATGGTGGCGATGAAAAACGCAACCGATAGCGCAGCTGCATTGGCGGACGCGCTGCAATTAGAATACAACAAAGCACGCCAGCAATCGATTACGGGTGAAATGTTAGACATTGCAGGCGGCGCAGAAGCGCTTGCGAATGCTTAATGGAGGCGATAAATGGAACAAACCAAGGGTAGCGTCGTACAGGTTTTAGGTGGTGTGGTGGATGTTGAATTCCCGGCTGAACAACTTCCGGATATCTTTGATGCGATTGAAATTCCACGTGATAATGATGAACCCCTCATTCTGGAAGTACAGAAGCACTTAGGGCATAATTGGGTTCGTACGCTCGCCATGGATGCGACAGACGGACTTCAGCGCGGGACGCCAGCTTATTCAACCGGAAATCCTATCAGCGTACCGGTTGGATCAGGAACATTAGGTCGTGTTTTTAACGTTCTTGGCAAACCGATCGATAACCTGGGACCTGTCGAAGCCAGTGAGTACTACCCCATCCATCGCCCTGCTCCGGATTTTGCGGACCAGTCAACGAAAGTTGAGGTGTTCGAAACCGGAATTAAGGTGATCGACCTGATTGCTCCCTTCACAAAAGGTGGCAAAACAGGCATATTCGGCGGCGCTGGTGTCGGTAAGACGGTCATCATCATGGAACTGATTCGTTCGATTGCAATGGAGCACTCTGGGAACTCAGTCTTTGCAGGTGTTGGAGAGCGAACACGTGAGGGCACTCAGCTTTATCGCGAGATGCTAGAATCTGGCGTCATGAAGGACACCGTGATGGTCTACGGGCAGATGAACGAACCACCGGGTGTGCGATTGCGAGTCGGTTTGTCCGCCTTATCTATGGCAGAATATTTCCGTGATCAAGGTCGGGATGTGCTGCTGTTTATTGATAATATCTTCCGTTTCAGCATGTCTGGATCAGAGGTTTCTGCGCTGCTTGGGCGTATGCCTTCTGCTGTGGGATACCAACCAACACTGGCAACAGAGATGGGCGAACTTCAAGAGCGAATTACGTCGACCAGAAAAGGTTCAATTACCTCGATGCAGGCGGTATATGTCCCTGCTGATGACTACTCTGATCCGGCGCCTGTGGCAACCTTTACACACCTGGATGCTACAATCGCCCTGGAACGTTCGATCTCAGAGAAAGGCATCTATCCGGCTGTGGACCCGCTGGCATCCACATCACGGATTCTGGACCCGATCATAGTTGGCGAAGAGCATTACACGACCGCTCGAGATGTTCAACAGGTGCTGCAGCGTTACAAAGACCTTCAGGATATCATCGCCATCCTGGGTGTGGATGAGTTGAGTGAAGACGATAAACTGATTGTCTCCAGAGCACGTAAGATTGAAAGGTTCTTTTCCCAACCATTCTATGTCGCTCAGCAGTTCACCGGTCGAGACGGACGTTATGTTCCCTTGCGAGAAACAGTACGCAGCTTCCGTGAGATATTGGATGGAGAACATGATGACCTGCCGGAACAAGCCTTCATGATGGTCGGCTCAATCGATGAAGCTGTAGAGAGCGCTGAGCGTATGGCTCAGGTTGAGTGATGCATGCATAGTCAGATGAGGAAATATGACAATTCGCTGTGAGATCGTATCGCAGGACCGCATGGTTTTTGAGGGGGACGTGGACATCGTAATTGCACCTGGAGAATTGGGAGAGATCGGTATTCTCCCCAACCATGCCCCGTTGTTGTCAACATTAACTTTTGGCATTCTCAAGGTACGACGTGCAGGCGAAGAGGAAGTATTCACCATCGCTGGTGGAATTGTTGAGGTTCAACCAGATATAATCACTGTGCTGGCGAATGCCGCTGAGAATATTGCAGAGATCGATATCGCCAGAGCTGAAGAAGCCAGAACGCGTGCTGAGGAGTACCTTGAGAATGGACCTCCTCCGGACACGGATACTTATCTGGCAATGGAAGCAGCTTTGAGGCGCTCCAATCTGCGTTTGAATGCAGTTATGCGCTATCGGCGTAGAGACAGACCCTCACGTTTTTCCCCGTTAGACGGCGGAGAGATTGGGTGATTGATGGCTCTCTTTACAAAAGAACTATCCATTGATTTGGGAACAAACTTCATACGCGTTGCTGAAGCGGGGGAAGTGCTTATTGAAGAACCAACCGTAGCAGCGATCGTTGTTGAAGAACAGAAAATGGTAGCCTGGGGGCAGGAAGCGCTGGACATGTTGGGACGAGTTCCCGAATCAATTGAAGTCACACGTCCCCTTCAGAATGGTGTGATTGCCGACTATGAAGTGACCGAATACATGCTGGCGGCTTTACTACGGAAAGTCAGCGCACCGGGACGCATATTTCGTCCCAATGTTATGATCACGGTTCCGTATGGTGTAACAAGCGTTGAAAGTCGAGCCGTCCATGAAGCAGCGCTCCAGGCTGGCAGCAGGGATGTAACCCTGATTCATCAGCCGCTTGCTGCTTCTATTGGGGTAGATCTACCGATCGGAACTCCGTCTGGTAATATGATCCTCTGCCTCGGCGGCGGTGCCACTCAAGCTGCAGTGCTTGCGATGTACGGCATAATCGCAGCAGAAACCCTGAGAGCAGGCGGTCGAGCGATGGATGATGCGATTGTACGTTACGCACGGAAAAAATATGGTGTGATCATTGGGAATCAAACCGCAGAGCAGATCAAGCTGCGTATTGGCGCTGCAGTTCCTCAAGAAGATGAACAGGCGATGGAAATCCAGGGGCAGGATCAGATAAGTGGTTTACCAAAACCGGTATCTATGACAACCGGGGAAGTGGTTGAAGCTCTGCTAGAACCCCTTGATGATATTGTAGAAACAGCGAGAAAAGTATTAGAGAAAACACCCCCAGAACTTGTTTCCGACATTATTGACCGGGGAATTGCGATTACGGGGGGTGGAGCGCTTTTAAGGGGAATCGATATTCTATTGACTAAGGAGTTGGGGGTGCCAGCCTATCTCGTGGACAATGCAACCACGTGTACGGTTGAGGGTGCCTCAATGGCTTTCAGCATGTATCCGTTAATCCGGAGAAATTTACCATCAGTATAAGAACGCTGTTTGTTGACCAGCCAGTTTGGTCG
>JAUXFR010000154.1 GCA_030622805.1 Anaerolineae bacterium
GTGGACATGGAGTTCCACTACAGTTCTTCTTTCGGGAAAGACGCCATCCCGGAGGCTTACGAGCGGCTGCTGCTGGACGCACTGAATGGGGACGCTTCCCTGTTCGCTCGCAGTGACGCAATCGAGCTGGCCTGGAGGCTGATCGATCCGTTAGTCAATACCAGCGAATCATCCAGAGCACCACTGACCAGTTATGAGCCCGGCAGTTGGGGACCCGCTGAAGCCGACCTGCTGCTGGCACGTGATGGCAGGGTTTGGCGAGATGGCTGCCGGCACGAAGGGTAGGAGCGGCTCTCGGATTATTTGGTCTATTTGATTCATCAAATATCATGCGCTAATCACAATCCGGAATTTATCGTGACGCAAGAGCTTTATGACACTGGAAATTGAGACTTACCCCAATAAAGAAACGCTGGCAAATTCAGCAGCAAAGGAATTTTCCCGTCACGCCCGGTCTGCAATCACCCGGCATGACCGTTTCAGCGTCGCATTGGCTGGTGGATCCACACCGAGGGTGCTGTACAGTCTGCTGGCGGGCGATGAATACGCTTCCAAACTTGATTGGGCGCGCATCCACTTATTCTGGGGTGACGAACGATGTGTGCCGCCCGATCATCCTGATAGCAACTACCGCATGGCGAGGAAGATATTAATCGATCGTGTGCCCATCCCAGAGGTAAACGTGCACCGTATGCAGGGGGAGCTTGCTCCAGAAGAAGGCGCGCTGGCGTACGAGCGTTTACTTTATCGCTATTTTTCCTGGAAGACGCCGGTCTTTGATCTGGTCCTGCTGGGCATGGGCGAAGACGGGCATACCGCGTCTCTGTTTCCGGGCGACCGGTCATTGAGGGAGCGAAAGCGCTGGGTGATCGCCGTCGATCATAACCAGCCGCCCGTTCCAACGGTCCCCCGCCTGACGCTCACCCTGCCGATCCTTAATTTCGCACGCAAAGTGATGTTCCTGGTCACAGGGGAGAGCAAGGCTGAAACGGTGCGGCGGATCCTGGTTTCTGGGTGTAAACTGCCGGCTGGGATGGTGAAGCCGGTCAGCGGGAATCTGAAATGGATGCTGGATGAGGCGGCTGGGACGGAAGTTGGGTAAATTGAGAATCCTGCCAAACCAACTCCGATGATTATTCACATATACCAGATCGCCTGGTCATCAAGCAGTATTTCTGGATTTTTTCCAGGTCATGTACCACGAGTCCGGACCAGCCTGCCAGGCCACGATTGCCATGATCACACCAACAATCCCAAGCAGAATGGTTTGAGTAACCAAACCATCTGTGACCACATCCCAGATTTCACGCCCAAAAGTGCGCAATAATGGTTCGCTGATGGAGATCATCGCATATGATTCTGCGACTTCGAAGATAATCAGGGACAGCCCCATCGTAATAGCAGCACCGATACCGATCCACAGCAGGGTCTTGCGACGCCACAGGGATACGAACACAGCCAGGGCAAAAGCCGCCAGGCTCAGCAGCGGCAGCAGCCAACTGAATGTTTTCAGGTAGGAGATCGCTTCCTGCAGAACAGCCACTTGCCGGCTCTCTAAGAGTACAATACGCCCACCATCTCCGCCAATATCCAGATCTAGATTATCTAAACCAAAGGTACTTTGGATGGAACTAACTGCGTCGCTAAAGTCGACCACGAGCTGACCGCTTTGCAGATACAGGTGGTCGCCTCCGCCGGTCAGGACACCAATAACCACAGTGTGCGCGGCCCGGTTGACAGTCACCCAAACTGTGTTGAAGGCATCGCTTTGTATGAAGGTAGCAACGGTGTCCTCAACCAGACCTTCGAACGCGTTGGACAGCGGAGCACCAAGCATTTGGAAATCGACTGGCAGCATTTCCGTCACGGCTTGATCCACATCCACCACATCGAACAGTTCACCGACCACAAAAGTACTCAGACTTTGAGCCACAACAGGGTCTTGGGAAATCGGTCCTACCGCGTTGACCCAACCGTTAGTGTTAAGCAGTGTGTAGCGCGTCCAGACAGTCACACTACCGATAAGCAAGAGGACCAGGCCGAGAAGGACCAGCAGTGTAACACCCACCTTGCGTCCACCGTGTCCGCTGCTGTCTTTCGTATCCTCCCGAGAATCACTTGCTTCCTGTACTGGTGCAGTCTCGGTGCTTGCTCCCGAATCTTGCTCCTGTACTTTTTCCGATTCCTCTGGGGAACCAGCTTGGGGATTATTTTCAGTCATAATTTTTTCTCCTTTTGTATGTCTTCATTATATCTTAGCGTTTGGCTTTTCCCAGGTGTTATTGGCAGCACACATCATTGTATCATCTCGTCTTTTTCCTGTCGCCTGTCGAAATCCCACTTGCGCAAACTACTAACAACATCGAAGAGCATCAATAAAATGATAATACCATTCAGACTGTAGAAGATCGTGAACAACTTGGTGAGTGTTGTTACTGAATAGGGTGCGATAAATAGGTCTATGTCTCAGTTTTTTATTTTGGCTCATAAGGCGTCCTTTACATTTTTCGTACTCTGGTTGCTTTTTTGAATGCCAGTTCACGCTGTTTTGTAATGAGAAAACGGGTTTCTCCAATTTCGAATAGAAGCGAATTAGATACCCGTCTGGGCATCAATACGTCCGGACTTCACCGCCTCCACCAGCGCCTGGTAATCGCGCTCAGTCTGGTCGGCATAAGCCACTGCGAAATCACCGATCGCATCAGGGAAGGTATCATTTTTGCCAATGTACCCGCTGATGCTGGCTTCGTCGCCGGTTCGTGCATGGGCGCGCGCCAGGCACCATGCACACACACCGAGATAAGTCCTCAGGCCCTCATAATCCATAGTACTCACATCTAGCGAGCCTTTCATATCCTTTAGCTGGCGCCAGTAGTAATCCCGGTCCGATAACTGGCTGGTATGCCAACCCAGGAAGATGTCACTGGTGGCCTGCATCAGGCGCTGCCCGGTCACTACGCGTTCTGCATGTTCGCTGTATCTACGCTCGGTCAGATGTTCTTCCAAAACCGAGGGTCCGGCTTCCTTAAGCTGCAGGATCAGGGCATCATCTTCCGATTCTCCTTCCAGAAGAGCGATGACGCAGCGTGTGCCGACGCTGCCCACGCCTCCTATTCGCAATGCCATATCAACGATCCGAAAACGCTGCAGGAGGAAGCGCCTTTCGTCCGGGAGGCTGTCCAGGTACTGCCTCCAGGCGTCCTCCACGGATTCCTTTGCTAATTGGCGAAGAGTCTCTTCGTCCAGATACTTTTCAAGACCCATTTCCCGCAACGGCACCAGCAAGGGTGGGTCACTGACAATACGCCGCCGTCCGTCCTCATATCGGGTGAGCTTCTCCAGGGTCTGCAGATGTGTTTTCCTGTGTGCCTTTTTCACCATTTTCTGGGCGCTTTTTTCACCTTTCTTGGACGATCTCTCGAACACCTCCAGGACAGCGTCCGCGTTAACGTGATAGTACCAGACATCCAGGGTGTTCGTCTCAGAAAACTTCCCCATGGCGAAGCGGTAAACTTCGACGAGAGAGACCGCCAGGCGCCAGCATTTCTTCTCACTGAAGCCATTCTCACGCCCAGCGACCACCGCACTGGCAGCCAGGCGCTTGAGGTCCCACTCCCAGGGCCCCGGGTAAGCCTCGTCGAAGTCGTTAATATCAAATACCAGACTGCGCTCTGGCGTTGCGAAAACGCCGAAGTTGGACAGGTGGGCGTCACCACATAATATAGTCTGGATGCTGGTCGCCGGCGTGTTCGCAAGATCAGCCGCCATCACGACCGCCGAGCCGCGCAGAAAGGCGAAGGGTGACTCGAGCATGCGCCCGTATTTGATCGGCAGCAAGCGCTGCAAGCGACCTTGATCCTGTGCCTGCAGCAGGCTGATCGGGTCGGACCGGTCAGGAGCTGGTGTCCAATTGCCGTGGCTGCCGCGCGGCGCCTGTTCGCGCAAGGTTCTGCCAATTTGCTTACGTTCGGATCGTTTTACGGTAGCTTGTTCAGGTTGTTTTTCTGACATTCGAATTCCTCCATATCTGCAATTGCTTGTATCGAATTAGTATATCAAGAAATCACCTCATGATGTATTGAGATAATTGTCTGGTGGATAAGCAGCTATAATGACCTGGGTTCTGCCCAGGCCATTATGAAAGTCATTTCCGCTGGTTGTAAAAGGCGTTCTCGGCTCTTACTGACCAGACTGCACGCCAAAATCCATCAGCAGCCCATCAAGCGTGAAGGCAGTGCCCTCGATCACCGCTATGATGAAGTAAACGCTGATCACCAATGTTGCTATGTATATGACGGGAAGCAATATGGTTCGCCACCCTTTAAGCTCATTGGCGGTGGCAGTGCCGATCCAGACCCCAACCAGTGCCAGCACCAGCGCGAGTATACGAGCCAGCGGACCGATCACCGGTATGAATCCCAGCACTTCCAGGAAATGGGCGCTCTGGGCGAAGCCCGCCACACGCAAGGTAGTGGTGTAATCTGCCTTGCCTCGCAGCACTCGCGCCGCCAGTGAAAGCAGCAGGATCGCTACAAACCAGATACCAAAGCGGACCAGGATATTGACGATATCAAATCGTCCAAGACTGTTGAGGGACTGCAGGGTTTGTGCTATGAGTGCGATCAACAGCGCCGGGCCTGTCATATA
>JAUXFR010000251.1 GCA_030622805.1 Anaerolineae bacterium
AACTGGGATCAATCCACTTATATGCCTTCCGGAGGTGGCCCAGCACGCGCTCGCCAAATGGCTACACTGCGAATGCTGGCTCAAGAAAAGTTCACCGACGTGCAAATTGGAAACCTGCTCGACGACCTTCAGCCCTATGCCGACAGGCTCCCATACGATTCAGATGAGGCCAGCCTGATCCGCATGACACGCCGCGAATACGATCGGGCGCTAAATATTCCACCGGGATTTATAAAAGAGTTAACAACCCACGCCGCCAGCACCTATCAAGCCTGGACCAAGGCGCGACCAGAGAACGACTTCGCCGGTCTTCAAACGGATCTTGAAAAAATGCTCGATTACTGTAGGGAGCTGGCGAATTTCTTCCCGGGTTATGATCACATTGCCGATCCCTTGATAAATTTCAACGATTACGGGATGGATGTTGCTGCCATACGATCGTTGTTCGCTGATTTAAGACAACAGCTCGTACCAATCGTTGAGGCGATATCACTACAACCCGAGATTGATGACAGCCCTCTGCGGGAATATTTCCCTGATGATAAACAACTCGCGATCAGTGACTTACTGGTAAAGAAGATTGGTTACGACTTTCAACACGGCAGGGTCGATATAACACATCATCCATTCGCGACTAGTTTCTCGATCGGTGACGTGCGCATCACCACCCGTGTTCAAGAAAATTATTTGGGAGAATGCCTCTTCAGCATGCTGCACGAAGCCGGTCATGCAATGTACGAGCAGGGCATAAGTATGGATCTTGAGGGAACCCCGCTCGCCAGAGGCACGTCTTCGGGGGTGCACGAAAGCCAATCACGCCTGTGGGAAAATGTTGTCGGTCGCAGCCGAGGTTTCTGGATCAAGTATTACCCACAATTACAGGATATATTCCCGGAGCAGTTAAAATCAACCGATCTTGAGACCTTCTACCGGGCGATCAACAAAGTGCAGCGCTCTCTGATCCGCACGGATGCCGACGAAGTGACGTACAATCTGCATGTGATGATCCGCTTCGATTTAGAACTGGCGTTGTTGGAAGGAAGCCTTGCAGTGCAGGACCTGCCAGAAGCCTGGAATGAACGCTACCAGAGCGACCTGGGCATTACGCCCCCTGATGATCGTGATGGCGTACTGCAGGATGTACATTGGTACGGTTTACGGATCGGCGGTGTATTTCAGGGCTACACGCTTGGCAACATTTTATGTGCCCAATTCTATGATCAAGCGCTTGAAGAAAAACCCGAGATTCCCGCTGAAGTGGCTGAGGGAAAATTCGACTCGCTGCATGGATGGCTGATCGACAAGATATATCGGCACGGCAGCAAGTTTACGACCCAGGAACTTGTAGAAAGAGTAACCGGAGGACCGATCAGTATCGAACCATATATCAATTATCTGAAGACCAAATATGGAGAAATCTATCAGCTATGACTCGGATCGGGGTCGTTTACCCTCAAACTGAATACAGTTTCGATCCTGGAGCGATTCGTGATTACGCACAGACGGTCGAAGCATTGGGTTTTTCCCACATCCTGGCGTATTCTCACGTGCTGGGAGCCAATCCCGATCGACCTGGAGGATGGCAGGGACCCTACACCTACAATGATCCGTTCATGTCACCACTTGTACTCTTCAGCTTCATGGCCTCTGTTACTGAAAGGATTGAATTCACGACAGGCATCATCATCCTGCCGCAACGACAGACCGCCCTATTTGCCAAGCAGGCAGCCACACTTGATGTTCTATCTTCAGGAAGATTGCGAATCGGGATCGGTACCGGCTGGAACGCCCTTGAGTATGAGGCGCTGAACCAGGACTTCAGCAACCGCGGCCAGCGTGTTGAAGAACAGGTTTCCCTGCTTCGTGAATTGTGGACTCAACCGCTGGTAGAATTTCAAGGACGCTGGCACCAGATTCATGATGCGGGTATCAACCCACTGCCAATCCAAAGACCGATTCCGATCTGGTTTGGTGGGCATCACGAGAACGTATTAAAGCGTGTCGCATCTATTGGGGACGGTTGGATGCCCAATTATCGATCCCCAGCAAATGCAATCGATTCCCTGCAGCGGCTTGATCAATATCTTGAGGCAGCAGGGCGTAAAAGGAGTGATATTGGATTGGAGGCCCGTATCCGATACGGTGACGGGAAACCAGAAAACCTGCAGGAAGTGATCACTGAGTGGGAAGAAATTGGCGCCACACATATATCCGTGAACACAATGGGAAACTCCTATACTTCCCCTGATGAGCACCTGAAAGCTTTAAATATTTTCGCGCAGGCGAGCGGTATCGAATAGGCACAAAGAGCAGATACTGATGACACAAACGATTCAACCAGCCGCATTCTTCGATGTCGACGGAACCCTGACCAGAGAACGGGTCTGGAAGGGAATGCTGGATTACTTCAGGCAGCGAAAACTAAAAAGGGGAACTCACCTGCTTTATCTCTGCCTGAACTACCCAACTTACATCTTTCGTCAGATGGGTATAATTTCAGAAGTGAGGTTTCGCACCCCGTGGGCTGCAAATCTTGCATGGTATCTAAAAGGCTATACAATCGAAGAATGTGATCGTATATGGGACTGGATTATCGACGATTACCTTGTCAACTACTGGAGAGAGGACTCAGTCGCGATATTGCGAGGGCATATGGAAGCTGATGAGCCTGTTGTGCTTGTGTCTTCTGGTCCCTACCCACTCATCCATCGAATTGCCCTCGAACTTGGGACTGAGCATGCTGTCGGTACACACCTGGAAATCCAGAATGGAACTTATACTGGTCGCAGTTTAAGACCAATCTGCATCGATACTTACAAAGCCAGCATGGCTCAAGACTACCTGGAAAGCCGAGATATCCACGTCGATCTGGAGGCAAGTTATGCATATGCGGATTCAACTTCCGATCTGGGGATGCTGGAAATGGTAGGGAATCCGGTCGCGGTATATCCTGACGATGGTCTGCGCGAGGAAGCAGTTAAGCGTGGCTGGGAGATATTTCCTGAGGGAGAAGAAGTTCAATTCACATAAGGAGGTAAGCAATGCGATCTTATTTACAGGTTGTTTTTGGGGGACTGGTTTTATTGTTCGGTTTGAGTATCATAATCGGC
>JAUXFR010000111.1 GCA_030622805.1 Anaerolineae bacterium
CTCAAATAAGCCGCCCTGGATGATTAAGTAGTCACCCGCCAGCCAGGCTGTCAACAGCAGCATGGCCGTGTTGATCACCAGGGTAAATAATCCCAGCGTGGCTACCGTAAGAGGCAGCGAAAGCAGCTTTATGATGGGACGGATCAGAGCATTGACCAGACCGAAGACGATCGCCACAACCAGGAGACCTGGTATCAAATTGGATTCCTGGCAAAAAAACACGCACAATCCAAATTATGGAGACAGGTTGAGTCGTGTGGTAGGTTATGATAGTGCGAAATAGTAATCGATCCACTTTATCACTGAAGATGAGAGGAGCCATAAATGAACCCCGTATATGACCTCGGCGACTTGGAGAAGTACGCCTTAAAACGTATCGCTTCACATCGCTATCCGGGTGACATCCATACATTCAAGCTGCTCGTTTGTCCTGTTTGTGGTGTTGTCCCTTTAGCTCTGACCATCGAGCACCACAGCGGCTCGAAGAAAGGAAACTTCCGAGGCGTGATCTACGGGAAATGCTCATCCTGCGGGGAGAGCACCCGCATTTTTAGCTTCACTGGATCACAACGGGAGAAAAGGCGTGAAGAGAAACCTGTCTGCAAATGCGGTCATACGTATTTTCTGGTAGGCGAATGCGAACGAATTGAGAGGGAAAACGGTTTGGTGGGATTCTTCGATGAGGGGGTAGTTGTTGGAAAATGCTCGGACTGCAATCGTAACCGGTCTTTTGTATTCACAGATTAGCAAAAACCATGCTAGAAATATTTGAACTCAACGAGAATAATGTCACCGATATTGGTAAGTGCAGCGGTGAGTTTGTTATCGATTCTAGACTCGTCTTGAGCCTGGTAAACGGCCATATCCATTATGAAGTCATCGCCCTACCAAAACGAACGAAACGCTACCGCGAGAGGGATGACGATTACAGGGCGTATATCGATGATCCGGACCGGACCATCTTTTTCGCTTATATTGATGGACAGATCGCCGGGCAGATCATCCTGACGAAATACTGGAACAACTATGCCTACATCCAGGATATCGCTGTTGATGTCAGGTTCAGACGGCAGGGTGTAGGCAAAGTACTGATGGAAAGGGCAAAACAGTGGGCGCGCAAGCAGAACCTACCCGGGATTATGCTTGAAACGCAGGACATCAACGTCGCAGCCTGTAAATTTTATGAAAGCTGCGGATTCAAGTTGAGGGGGTTTGATACTCACCTGTATACGGGCATCGAGCACGTTTCAGACGAGATTGCCTTGTACTGGTATTATTTGTTTGAAGGTAACACCTGATCAATTAATGGAGAAACTCTGATGGACATAGAAGAAATCTTGCATTGCAGAGATAAGTCAATACTGGCTATTGAAGAGCGGAAACGGAGAGATTTTGTCGTCGCTGTCCCCCACCATGCACCGCTGGGTGTAGACCATTTACCCTGCCCGGAACATTCCGTATCCGATGAAAATGTTGGCTTTCTTGGTTCATACACAGCACAACTTCTGGACTGTCCCTTCATCGTCGCCTGCAACTACTTTATCGATGTTAACAAGAGCGAGAGCACCGATTACTTCAAAAAGATTGAGAAATGGGAACCAAATATCCTGATCGAGCTCCATGGACACGGCGGGGATAAAGCTCGATATGATATCGAAATATCATCTGGGAACCTGCAAAAAAACCACTGGTCAAAAGAACTGGCATCCAGACTCAGGGCAAAAATGAACCAGGTGAAAGATTTCTCCGCATACATCATTAGCGGAGATTACAACAATATTTACTTTACCGCATCCAAGAGTGTCTCGATCAATACCGACAGATGGCTGGCCTTCCATATCGAGATTCCCAATACGATAAGAGCGCAGAGAGGTCTTTACGACCCTTTTTGTGAATTGCTGGTCGATAGTCTTCGGGAGATACTAGCGAATTACAGAGAAGGTGTTGAACTATAAATACCAATTAAACTTAATCAGGGAGCATCTCAATGGAAACGCCAATTTATCAGGTAGACGCCTTCACAGACCAACCCTTCCAGGGCAATCCGGCAGCAGTCTGCATCCTGCCCGAACCGGGTGATGAGACCTGGATGCAGAACGTGGCGCGCGAAATGAACCTGTCGGAGACAGCCTTCCTTGTTCAGCGAGAGGACGGCTTCAACCTGCGCTGGTTCACACCCTCCGTGGAGGTTGAGCTGTGCGGTCACGCCACGCTGGCCAGCGCGCACATCCTGTGGGAAACTGGATATCTTGCTCATGATGAGAAGGCACGCTTCCATACTCTTAGCGGCTTGCTGACAGCAGAACAAAAGGAAGAGTGGATCGAGATGGACTTCCCATCCAGACCGGCTGTGCCTTTCGATCCCCCTACCGGATTGGTAGAGACGATTGGCGTAGACCCGAAGTTTGTCGGCAAGAACCAATACGATTACCTAGTAGAAGTTGAATCTGAAATGGTGGTGCGGGAGCTTCAGCCCGATTTCGGAAAATTACGCCAGTTTGGAATCCGCGGAGTTATGGTCACCAGCACGGCATCGTCCAGGGAATTCGATTTCGTGTCGCGCTTCTTCGCACCCGGGGCTGGGATCGACGAGGATCCTGTCACAGGTTCAGCGCACTGCTGCCTGGGACCGTTCTGGAGCCAGCGCCTGGGGGTAGACAAGCTGGTGGCTTACCAGGCCTCGGCGCGCGGCGGTGTGGTGCGGGTGCACGTAGATGGAGATCGGGTGTACCTGGGTGGACAGGCAGTGACAGTCATGCATGGAAAATTAATTTTTTAGAAACCCGTTTTCTCGGTAAAAACGGGTTTCTTTATTTATTTACCGCATTGAAGCACATCACACATGTTATAATTAGGAATCACAAGATAATCTATTGAAATGCCTTGTATTACATTATTTTATCTTGTATAATGCGTTATGGAGAGACTCATGCAAACCAAGATTACCAAACGCGGACAAACTGTAGTCCCCGCACCAATTCGCAAACGCTATGGTATCCAGGAGGGCGACCGCCTGGTCTGGCTTGATGATGGTGAAACGATTAAGGTAATTCCCATTCCCTCTGATCCGGTGGAGGCATTACGCGGGTCGGGAGAGGGGGAGAACTTGTTAGCTGCTCTGCTGCGGTCGCGAGCCGAGGAGCGCGAACGTGAGTGATGTTCCACGTTATGTGCTGGATACTTCAGCAATCCTGACCCTTATAGAGGACGAGGATGGGGCTGACCGGGTGGAAGAGATACTGAGAAGCGGCAAGGTATTGCTGCCATGGACTGTCTTATTGGAGATCAACTATATTACTCGTCAAGAGAGTGGTGAGACAGAAGCAGATCGTCGATATGCTATGTTGCGCGAGTCTCCAGTTACGATCCTCTGGAATGTGGACGAACAATTAATCCTTGCTGCCTCACGCATGAAAGCCAG
Organism: Anaerolineae bacterium; assembly: GCA_030622805.1. Lineage (GTDB taxonomy): Bacteria > Chloroflexota > Anaerolineae > Anaerolineales > UBA4823 > JAUXFR01. Next base: position 3,422 of record JAUXFR010000111.1, read on the forward strand.
ACACCGAATTTCATTTGCTGATTCCATGATCCTAGCATATACGTTGCGTAATGATGCAGTGCTCATCCATAAAGACCCAGAGTTCGATGCCCTGGCAGAGCAGGTAGCTCAAGAACAATTACAATATAAAAGAAAAGCAGAATAAGACAGGAACCCGTTTTCTCGGATAAAACGTGTTTCTGAATTACCACATGTAGCGAAGACTCGAAAATCGAGATAGAATAGAATTATATCTAAGGATGGTTCTTCTCCTGAGGGTGGTTTGAATAAAAATAGCCTTCCTTGGGGGAGAAAAATACGGTCGGATTTGGTGGCAATATTATGAAAATATATAAACAACATGGTACATCCCAAGACTGACGAATCGGACATAAATCAAGCTTTACAGCACTACTTCGAATTTCCCCACTTTCGACCAGGTCAACAGCAGGCGCTGGAACACGTGTTGTCAGGCAGTGACACCCTGGTGGTAATGCCAACGGGGCACGGCAAATCGCTCATCTACCAGCTTGGAGCGCTGCTGATGGACGGCACAGCGCTGGTCATCTCTCCACTCGTCTCCCTGATGAAGGACCAGGTCGACAGCCTGGTCAGACGGGACATTCCAGCGACATTCGTCAACTCATCACTCAGCACAGGCGAGCAGGCACGCCGTTTGCGGGATATTGCTTCCGGTGTCTACAAAATCGTGCTTGTCGCCCCTGAACGTTTGAGGAGCCTCCCATTCAGGAAGTCGCTTTCAGGTACCCGCCTCAGCATGCTGGTTGTCGACGAATCTCACTGCCTCTCCCAATGGGGGCACGACTTCCGTCCCGATTACCTGCATATAGCAGATGCACGCCAGGATTTTTCTGCTCCCGTGACGCTTGCACTGACCGCCACGGCAACCCGCCAGGTTCAGGACGACATCCAGAAGTTGTTAGGTCTGCCCAGCATGATGCGCGTCATCACGGGATTCAACCGCCCGAACCTGGCTTTAGATGTGGTTTACACGCCAGATGTGCACAGCAAATACAAAAGTTTGCTCACTTTTCTCGGCGATGCCGAAGGGGCTGGGATTATCTACACAGGAACCCGGCGAGACGCAGAAGAGGTGACTGAGTTCATCCAGGAAGTGGTGAAGATCCCTGCTCGCTACTACCACGCCGGGCTGGATGCGGAAGCACGGACCGAGGTCCAGGATGCTTTCATGTCAGGAGATTTACCCCACGTGGTGGCAACCAACGCCTTCGGTATGGGCATTGACAGGCCAGATGTACGCTTTGTGCTGCACTACACGATGCCCGGCACTCTGGAAGCCTATTACCAGGAAGCTGGACGTGCTGGGAGAGATGGGCTCAACTCTCGGGCGATCCTCCTCTACTCTCCCCAAGATACTGCGCTGCACGAATACTTCATCGAAAACGATTCTCCTACATTAAAAGAACTGCGCCAGGTTTACGAATATCTGCACCATGTAGAAAACCTGAGTAATAAAGAGCCTGAAAAAGGAGGGTTTTTCACCATCAGGCTAGATGTGCTGGAAGCAGAAACGTATCTTAACCATGTGAAAGCACGTGTATCGTTGGAGCAGCTTGAGAAAGCCCAGGCGTTGATCAGATATCCCACAAGAGCAACCAGTATGATCCAAGTCCAACTGCGTCCGCTTTTAGAATCAAATTTAGGAGACATCGCCGCTCAGGTGCAGTCCCGTCGACGCCATAAGTATGCCATGCTCAAGAAAATGGTGCATTACTCGGAGACCAACGAATGCCGTCGGCGCGTGATCCTGAGTCATTTCGGCGACACCAGCTCCGCTGACTCGCCACACTGCTGCGACAACTGCCTGGCTGCTGCGGAAACTGACCGGGTAACCCATAAACCAGCGCAGAACGAGGGCGAATTTGCGGCATTGACAATCCTTGATACGATCGCCGGAATACGTCCGCGGCTGGGTAAAGTCAAGATTGCCAGCATTCTGAGCGGATCTAAGGCAAAAAATATAGCTCGTTTTACTGATTTCCGACAGTACGCCAAGCTTTTCAGCCTATATCGTAGAGAAATTGTGGCGATGATTGATCAGTTGCTCTCCAACGGTTACGTAAAATCTGTTGGCAGTCGTCTCCCCACCCTGCAGTTAACCCC
>JAUXFR010000130.1 GCA_030622805.1 Anaerolineae bacterium
AATTGCGGGTGGATTATTCGGAGCATTAGTAGGAGGAGTGCTTGGGTGGACGACGGTTGGGCTGCGGAGGTTGAAACCGGTTTTTTTAGCGAGTGTAGTTGGCTTCGCACTTGGAGGTATTGGCCTCGGATATGGCATATTGGCATTCATGTCTTCCAATATCGCAGGGAGTCTAAATTGGGATAAATATATCTCTCTCCTGGTGGGCCTGTTCATCTTTGGACTGGCGGGAGGATGCGCCCTGGGTTATGCGTACAGCCAACTGGAGACGGGCACACAAACAGGTGAAATACGCACACGATCACCTCGCATAGTTTTGATCAGGTATGTATTATTTTCAGTACCGCTTGTCTTGACCTTATATATCCTGCGTCCAGTCATTGTAGGCCTGTGGGTATTCTTCACCCCACACCAAATGATGTACACCAATATGATCAAAGCAGACGTTGTTGGCACACACTGGTCCTCACCTTCCATCGTTGTCGATACAGGTCGTGATCACTCGCCTCTCGAACAGATAGGCTTAGCTGCTTCACCCTCGGATTCAACGGCGATCGTATGGTCTCAGAATGTTGATGGTGTATACGAAGTGTTTTATGAACCTGGCACCCTGGATGAGGGGCAAAGGATGATTCATTGGGGGGCTCCAATCAATGTCTCGACTTCAAATCAGGATTCCCGTAAGCCGCAAGTTGTTTACGACCGGCTTGGATTTGCGCATCTAGTGTGGAATGAGGCTGGACGGGATGGCGGATGGGCTATTATGTATAGCCGCTGTATGCAGAATAGCTGTGAGGTGCCCATTAAATTATCTACTCCAACTTCACCAACCTGCACTGGAGCACATCCTCGACTTGGACACGAAAATCAGGAGGGTCCTGCAATCGCTGCTAATTATGACGGCGAGATTCTGGTCGTATGGCAGGATGGTTGTGGTGGTCTGAACTACAGCCGCTGGAACATAGGGGTGGAACCACCGTCAATATCAGTAGCTTCTCTTACGCTTGAAGCCGGGGATCAGGTCGGATCCGCAAGACTCAGCACGCACCCAGAGGGACACTTTGTTCTGGTATTTGAGAATATCGCAGAAGGCGGTAGGGATATCCTTACCCTCCGCTCCAAAGATCAGGATTGGGAACTACCCGCTCAACGAATCGGGGAGGGCGTATCTCCGGATTTAATCATTGATCATGATGGTCAGGTTCATATTACATGGTGCGGGGTGAATGGAGGAGTCCACTACTGGTCATCAGGTAACAGCGAGATGATTTCCGAGTTGCCTTGTTTGAACAGCCCAGATTTGGCAATCGATGACAATGACAATATACATGTTGTATGGTCCTCTAATGTAGTAATAGATGTAAACAACCAGCAGAGAACTGCTAACGTGATCTACGAAAGCATCAAGCAAAGTACAGGCTGGACGCGCCCATACATAGTCACCCAAATTGATAACTCATCAAAGCACGCACTCACCAATGGGCCAGATGGCGGGTTGATTCTAACCTGGAATGGTCCATCAAATGGAATTGATGGCATCTCTTATGCATTGCAGTCCCAATACAATTGTGAGCAGTATCAACCAACAGGGATAGCGTATGAAGTATTGAAAGTAGCCAGGAATGGAAAATATCGACCGACAACAGATATCGTCCCATTCTGTCAGAACCAGTACGATCAACTTCTCATCACGCCCAATCCAGACCCGGCTTACAGCGAGCAACCATCTACTCCTAATGGTGGATTTGATCAATATAACAACCTGATAAGGGAGGCAAAGTATGAGGTCCTATTTACCACAATGACCTACTCGGCTGCTAAAAACCATGACAGCCCTGGAGCTCTATTTGCCGATGCCATTGCCAACCTCTACCACAACATTAAACAAAATCCAGCGCAGTACCCCAGAGGGATGACGGTCCGCATCCTGTTAGGAATTTCACCCCCAATTTCTACCTTGAATTTAAATTCAATGCTAAGCCTGGCACTCATGGATCTGCGTAACGCCGGAGTGGAAGAGATGGTAAACTCTGATATCGGCTGGCGGCTTGAGATCGCGAAGTATGCAGAGACATATCCATACAGCCATGTCAAGCTTATGGTCATTGATGGTAAGACCGCCATCACCTCCGGTTTTAACCATGAATATCGACCATTGCCTGTAGAACATCGTTCCGGCTTAGGGGAAGGAGACATGGATACCGGTATTCAGGTAACTGGTCCAGTGGCTCAGGATGCTCGCCGCGTCTTCGATGGGTTATGGGGGGTGTCAATGCAGCAGTATTGTTCTGATATTTCCCCTGGTAACCGCTTCTGGAAAATGACTTGCCATAATATAACAACTGATTCCGAACATGTGCCCGAAGTTATGCGATACTACCCAACAGAAGGTGACTCAATTGCGCTGTCAATGTTTCGATCTAATGCCTACGATGAAGCTGATCGTCAAATCGAAGCCGCTTTTGAATCAGCAAACGAGAGCATTGACATCCTACAGGCAATGTTCAGCATGCCGCTGGTCTGTAACCTGAATCATTTTTTTGATGTCTGCACTTTTGAACACTCTCTCTCTTTCATGAAAAGTCTGATGGAGGCCGTTGAGACTAATGGCAGCAGTGTAAGAGTGCTGATCAATGCTCACCTTCCCCAGGGCATTGAAAACGTGATCACCAAAGAGATCTTTGAAAATGAAGCCAAAGCCCGGGGATTGGAGGATCGGGTCGAATTCAGGTTCTTTGATGGACTTGTCCATGCTAAGAATGCGCTCATCGACGATCAATTTCTCTTCGTTGGCAGCCATAACCTGCATTATAGTGCGCTTGGTGATGGAAATGGACTGACTGAACACAGCATAGGAGTAACAGACCCCCAGGCGATAGAGGAATTTATCCGTTTGTTCGAATATTACTGGCAGGAGGCAGGGGAGTAGTTCCAGAAATATTCGTAAGAACGAAACTTAACGAACCACGAATCTGTATGAAGGCCAGATACCATCTCGTCCTACATTAATATCTTCAGTAACTCCGCCGCCTGAAATTATAAAATGCCACACCCAGTAGTGCTGCTCCACCCACAAACCCGATCGATCCACAAATATCACCGATACCGCCGCCATCACCGGGATCGTCAGTTGGCTGCACTTCGGGCGGGGCTTCTGTGGGCGCGGGGGGCTCGGTAGGTACGATGGGCTGCGTAGGTTCTATCGGTGCTGGTTCCGTTGGAACGGGTGTGGCAGCGTCGTCACCGAGCAGGGTCGGAATGAATATCAACCCACAGGCAATCAGGATGACGATAAATAATCCGCCCAGCAGGAACACCAACCAGCTGTTCTCTCTTTTTGCCTGGGGCTGCGCTGTTGCGGCTGCCGCTGGCTCAGGTTGAGGCATGGGTTGTGGCTGCGGTGTTTTAGGCAGTAGTGCATCGTTCATAGCATTGACAAACTCAGCCACGGTCTGGTAGCGTTGGTCCGGGTTTTGAGCCATGGCTTTGAAGATCACCTTCTCAATCTCTTGCGGTAGGTCGGGGCGCTTGACGAGCGGACTGACTACGGCGCCGGCTGGCGGCGCTTCGCCAACCAGGATTTCGTAAAGCAGCACGCCCAGGGTGTAGATATCGCTGCGACGATCAACAGCACCGCCAGCAATCTGTTCCGGGCTCAGGTACACATTCGCAGGTACGCCCACGCGCTGAGCGAAGCCAAAGTCTGTAAGCAGCGGCTGGCGTTGCTCATCCAATAGGATATTTGAGGGCTTCAGATTCCCGTGCACCAAACCCTGGCTGTGAATGTATTCTAAGCCTTCGGCGATGTATCCGACCAACGCCTGTGCATCGCGCGTATTATAGAACCAGGATAGATGCTCGCGCAGCGAGCCGTTCTCCTCAAAACGCGTGACGCGATAGATGGTGTCATCCTCCCTGCCGTGGTCGTAGACAGGCAGCAAGCGCCGGTGTTCATGCTGGGCGAGCATCTCCGTCTGCCGCTGAAATTGTTGTTGCAGTGCTTCATCACCTGCCACAGAAGGGGCGAGAATCTTCACCGCAATGTAGCGGCTCATGCTGGGCTGGAAGCCTTTATATACGTAGGTCGTTCCCCCCATGTCGACGGGTTCGATGATCTGATATTGATCGATTGTTTTACCTGATAGTTCAGTCATGATTTTCTCCAGATCGTTAAAGTTTAAGTAAGATGGAGGGCATTATATCACGTCGATTTGGTGATGAACGATAGTATGCTGGGTTGGGAATTAGATATAAAATTCTATTATGCTCAAGATGAAACTACCATCATTCATCATGAATCCTTCAACCAGGGCGTTCACGCGTGAAGCGAGACGCGTACGAGGTTACTCGCTTTTTGATTGGCTGCACGGCATAGTTTACGCTCGTTGGTTGTATCTGTATATTGGCATAGGGACCGGTGAACACAGGCTGGTAAAAAGGTATGGTCCTCTCATTGGTAAACTTTTAGGTTTGATTAAACCTCGAGATATCGTGATGGATGCGGATGAGTTGGAAATATTGGCTGGAAAGAATAGAGATGGTCGAGTCACTTTCGCCGACACTTATCACGGAAAAGTTATGCCGATCGATAACGCCAAACAGCTTGTCACGGTGAATGAAGACATCCAACTGGCAGATCTGGAGCATATCATCCCATACAGAAAAGCACGCGACATCATCCTGCAGAATCCTGATCATATCGTGGTGTTGGACTGCCCGTGCCGCGTCTCGCGTCCAGACCCTTGTCTGCCGCTGGATGTATGCTTGATTGTTGGAGAGCCATTCGCCAGCTTCGTTGTCGAACACCATCCAGAACGCTCACGCTGGATCAGCCAGGACGAAGCGGTACAGATTTTGGTAGATGAAGAAGAACGCGGCCACGTACACCATGCCTTCTTCAAAGACGCCATGCTGGAACGCTTCTATGCAATCTGCAACTGCTGCGAGTGCTGCTGTGGC
>JAUXFR010000230.1 GCA_030622805.1 Anaerolineae bacterium
CCTATGTATTTGTTTACATTAATCGGTCTGGTATTTGGCTGGTTACGGGGTTTTCCGCGCTGGTCTTACGCGTATATTGGAATGGCTCTTTATTTTGGATGGTATTACAGCCACGGGAGGTTCTATGGTACGGTTTTCGACTGGCGTGCATGGATACCTCTGATCGCTGCTGTGCTGATTGCCACTCTGATTGCGCGCTCCCTGCGCCCTATCTCCAGGCTTGTCATGGGCATCTGGAACGATTGGACGAGGATATCGTTCGCGATCTATGCTTTTATATTACCCTTGCTCACAATAACCTTTTTCGATATAGACTGGGGAATACGTGAACTCTACGGACTGGGTTTTGATACGCTGCTGCTTACTGCGGGGGCGGCTGCCTTCCTGCGCAGCCCGGGGATCTGGTCGCGGGTTTTATCCCTGCAGGTTGCCATGTTTATCCTGGTCTTGAAAGGGACGATTCTGGCGGATTTTTACTCATCATTCGGCGAAGATATTCAGGCACTATTCCTGCCAGCGTTTATATATCTTGCCCTGTGGTGTGGTCTTATGTTTCTGCCTGGATTGATTGGTTTGCTTCACCGAGGGGTAAATTCAATTCAAACTCGCTGAACCTGTCATAAGGGAAGCCACGTCCCGATTTCAAGTTTTTTTGCGCGACGGTATATCTCGGGGGCTACGGCCATGTCGTCAAGCGCCAGCCCAAGGTTTATCGCCATGGTGCGTTCGTCCTCAGTTTCTCTGCCCGGTTTTTTACCCACGATAATTTCACCCAGGTCTGCGTAGGGCTGGGGGGTGGTTTTGAAATATCCCACACGCCGGTAGTAATTGAACTGATCCATATCATCGGTGCTCAGTTTGTCGATCTGCGCCAGGGCAGCCGGCTTCCAGTAGCTGTCAAAGTCCACCGCCGAAGCGAAAGCGCCGGGCTGCAGCCAACCCGTTTCAATGGTCGCTCTGGGCTGCTTGAATATAGGACCGGAGGTGACCACCAGATCGCTGTCCCGCACGGCATCCTCGGGCGTGCGTACAGCGATAATCTCAATATCCAGTCGATCCGTCATTTCTTCCACGAAACGCTTCTGTGCGTTCGGGTCGATATCATAGGCGAAGGCGCGCCGGATGGGGAATATGTGTGTCAGCGCTTCCAGGTTGGTGCGCCCCTGAACACCGCAGGCGATGATGCCAGCGGAAGCGCTTTCGGGGCGTGCAAGATACCTGGCGCTTAATGCGGTGGCGCCTGCGGTGCGGTATGCTGTGACCCAGGTGCAGTCCATCACGCAGTAGGGAAACCCGGTCTCGACGTCATTCAGGATGATCAAGCCGCTGATGTAAGGCAGGTCGCGCGATTTGTTTTTTGGGAAGCCGCTGACCCATTTGATGCCAGCAGAGCGCTGCTTTGGTAAGTAAGCCGGCATGGCATGGATGAAGGCGTCCGTATCAGGATGGATGCCGGGTTTGGGGGGCATCTCAACCTGACCTGAACCTTTCTCATGGAAAGCGTCCTCCAGCAGCCCCAGGATGGTGGGGAAATCCAGCGCCACCCGTTCGACATCGGCGCGGGATAGGTACAACAGTTGACCGGTCATGGATTGGTTGCCTCCCATCGTTCATCCCAAAGCTGGCAGATGATCTGAAAATGACCCAGGTAGTCCTCGTAAAAATTGTGCACAGCGGTTCCTTTCTAAAAATAATCTGAACGAATTGATTATATCAAAGCAGCACCCTGTTGGTTTTTTTTCTAAATGCTGTCATTCTTGGTACAATAATCTTTGTTAAAATAATTATTATGAGGGTATAACATGCAGCGATTGAAATTAGGACTTTATCTGGTTATGGGCGGCTGCCTGCTGTTCGTGTTGGCGGCGTGTGCAGGAGCATCGGCTGATGGCGCAGCATCTGCAGTTGAGCGTTACCTGGAGGCGCTCGTTGCCGGTGATGTAAATCAGCTCGTCGATGCTTCATGCGCTGCCTGGGAAGCCGATGCGCGCCTGGAATTGGATTCCTTTTCAGCCGTATCTGTTGAGATGGAGGACTTACAATGCAAAGAGAGTGGGCAGGAGGGGGATGTAACCCTGGTCGACTGCAGTGGTAAGATCATCGCCAATTACGGCAACGAGGTTCTGGAGATAAATTTAGCCGACCGCACCTACGCGACCGTCCTGGAGGGGGGCGAATGGCGGATGTGTGGTTATCGTTGAGAGATAGTATCTACGCATGAAACGCCGCCTGTTCACTCGTGAAAATCTATACGCGCTGCTGCTGTGCCTGTTCCTGATCCTGATCGTGATTTTTACAGCCGATCAGGCGCCGCAGTGGATCTACCAGGGATTTTGAGTGTCAGTGCACCCATTGATCCGATTCTGTAATCCTGCTGCTTTGATGCCTGCATGACGATAGCCCAGATACTGGTATTTTCAATTTTCGCCTTACTGCTGGGCACACTGACACCGCCGCGCTGGCGAGGCTGGCTGCTGCTGGGGGGAAGTGTGCTGGCAATTTATTGGCTCCAGGCTTCCACACCCATCCGTAATCTTGATTTCTGGTTCCCAACTACATCTATCGCGCTGACCGTGTTTGTGTGGGCGGTGACGCGTAAGGGCGAGAGCGAACACAAAGACAGATCTACGCTTATAACCGGATTCGTCATTATCGGTTTGATCCTGGTCCTGGGACTGACACGTTATATCGAACCGACCTGCTGCCTGACACCCACCCGTCCTCCAGCGATCACATCACTGCTGATATATGTCGGGGTGGCAGCTGCAGCGATTCTTGTATTTGTGCGTCTCATACCGGACAGGCGTATCCTGTCATACGCTGCCATTATCCTGATCATCGCCATCTTCGTTGTACTGAAGAGCAACAACCTGACCCTGACAACCAGCGCCTGGCTGCGGTTGAGAACAGGGCAACCGGCGGATCTGGCTCTGATAAACGACCTGCCCTGGCTGGGCTTTTCCTACCTGGCGTTTCGCCTGCTGCATGTTCTGCGAGATTACCAGAGCGGTAAGCTGCCTGCTTATTCGCTGAGTGAGTTTGTCACCTATGCGATCTTCTTTCCAACCATAATCGCCGGACCCATTGACCGCTCGCAGCGCTTTGTGGGTGATTTACGAAAAACGACCGCTGAAATCGAGCCAGTTTCACGCCTGGGAAAGATCAAGATGTATGCCCAATCGGATCAGTTGCTTGATGGGAGCTGGCGAATTACCTGGGGTTTATTCAAGAAATTTGTGCTGGCGGATGGTCTCGCTCTTATGGCGATCAATTCGAGGAATGTGGGTCAGGTGGAGCATTCACTGTGGCTGTGGGTGCTGCTGTACGCCTATGCACTGCGCCTGTACTTTGATTTCTCAGGTTACACTGACATCGCTCTGGGTTTGGGGCGCTTGATGGGCTTTCGCCTGCCCGAAAATTTCAAACGTC
>JAUXFR010000077.1 GCA_030622805.1 Anaerolineae bacterium
AAGTAAAGGAAATCCCTCTCTCCAATAAATGATGTTCCCAGGATTGAAGGACCGCCGATATCACGTACACCTTGCGGTCCACCAGTAAAACTTGACAGCATATCGCTCCTGGCGAGCACACGGATAATCTCGCCAAAACCGAGAGTGACGATTGCCAGGTAATCACCGCGCATACGCAGAACAGGGATACCCAGTAAGATACCAGATAGCGCAGCTACAACAACAGCAATTAACAAAGCAATCCAGAAGTTTAATTGAATACCAAGTGGTTCGGGCGCAGTCAGAAGACCCGCAGCGTATGCGCCAATCGCGAAGAATGCCACATAACCTAGGTCAAGAAGACCAGCAAATCCAACCACAATATTCAAACCCAAACCCATCAGTACATAAATACCCACCGTTCCGAAAGTATAATTCCAGTAGTTGCCAAAAAACAACGGCAGTGAAAACAATACCAGGAACAGCATTGCGTTAGCAACAAAGGATGCGTTTGGATTTTGCCTGACTGTTTTTACAAATCGTGAGTTTGTTACCCCTCCCCCTCTGGTTTTGATCGAGTATCTGGCTCGATTAAACCACTTGGTTCCTGCAAGAACATAGTAAAGAATGCCGCCTAAAAATCCAGTGAATGTCAATAACAGGAAATTGTACAGACCTCCTGCCAGAGGGTCCTGACCAAATAACAATAGATTTATATTAGGACGAGTTAATTGAGCGAAGTACTGCCGCATATCAACGCCAGCTTCTTCAAGGATTCCGAGTAAAACTGCAGAGGTACCAACCAGGATTCCGGTAACAACACCTCCAGATAAACCACTGAGCAGTGATGCCACCAGGGTCTTATCGGACCCCCTCGCAGCGTATGCACCCGCACTCAAACCAAGCAGTCCCCAAAAAACCATCAAACCGCCGACGTTTCCTGCAATCAATCTCGAATCGATATTCAGCAGGTCTCCAACTATCTCTGAAGCTGGCACAGTGAAACCGATCAGCACCAGGAAGATGATCACTACGCCAAAGATGATTCCAGTACGCATACCAGTTCGTAAGGAGTTGTTCATTACACTTTCTCCTCGCTAAGAACTTCACCCAGAATACCTGAGGGTCGGAAGATTAAAACAAGAACCAGGATCGAGAAAGCTATTACATCTTTCAATTGGAAGTCAATGCCTAAAGCAGCCGGACCTACCGATTCAACGACCCCAAGAAAAAGTCCACCCACCATAGCACCTGGTATATTTCCAATCCCCCCCAGGACAGCAGCAGTAAATGCCTTCAACCCCGGAATAAACCCTACATAATGATAAATAATTCCGTTTTGGATGCCCCACATCACGCCAGCAGCGCCAGCCAGGGCACCGCTGATGGCAAATGTTCGGCTGATAATACCATCTACGTTGATGCCCATCAGAGCAGCTGTCTCCTTATTCTCTGCAACCGCGCGCATCGCCCTGCCCATACGCGTGCGCTGGACGAGCATCCAGAGTCCGATCATCAATAATATCGAGAGCACAAATGTGAATACACCTGTGTACGTAACGATGACTTCTTCTCCCCCAATGTTAAGCGTCCATCCTGCGCTGCGGGACAGGATATCCGGGTTGATGTATATGCGGCGCTTTGGTCCGAATATTAGCTGAGCTGCGTTCTGCAGGAAGATCGATGCACCGATGGCGCTGATCAGAGGAATCAGACGCGGTGCACCCCGCAGAGGCCGGTAAGCAATTTTCTCTAATAACACACCGATAACCATTGAGACTGACATACCTACGATAAAAGCCAGCAGCACCGCAAGCCAGGGATATGCGTTGAGGAAATTGAGCTCGCTGGCTGGATCTACCACAATTGTGTTAAAAGCCTCAAATACGAAGTAGCCTGCAAACGCCCCCAACATCATCACCTCTCCATGCGCGAAGTTGATCATGAAGAGTATCCCATAAACTAGCGTGTACCCGACAGCGATAACGGAATATACTCCCCCAATGACCAATCCACTGATTCCAAAACGAACCCATGTTGCCGGCGTATATATATCTTCTACGACCAATACAGTGAACAATCGCCAGCTAACAAAGACCAGGAACAGAACACCAATGATGATCTTGATAACGCGAAATGTTGGGATACGTCCACGCGGCTTAGATATCTCAAGTTCGGCCATGGCAATCCTTTAATTTAAACGACAGCAGCGTTGTAATGCCGAAAGGAAGCGCATAATAGCATGGGGTGGCGGGACAAGCTTATTCAAGCTTGCCTCGCCACTATTTAATTAAAATACTATGTAACGCGCAAATTTATTTGGTAGCCTCGACCCATTCGCCATTCTGAACGATAAAGAAAGTCGGGCCAGCCGTGTTGCATTCACCGCGCGTGCATGAGATTACTCCGGTCAAACCCTGGAAACCTGTAAGGAAATTAACGGCATCAACCAGGGAGTCACGGTGTACGTACAGGTTGCCATCATCGCTTAGCACTGCCGTCTGCCTAATGGCGGAAATCAGTGCATTAACAACGTCCCAACCATGCCAGGAAAAAGTGGATAACGAACCAGGCAAATCTCCAAACGTGCCCTCAAACAGCGCACTGAATGCCTCTTCCCCCGGGGAGCTTGGCGGTAGGGCTGATGTGGCATACGCACCTTCTGCCTGATCGCCTGCCAGTTCGATAAAGCTTACACCGAACGTGCCGTCATCACTGAACAGAACCACATCGGTCAGACCAACCACAGGCATGTTGTTAGCGATAACCGCAGCCTCGGGATAATAACCACCGAAGAAGATCGCTTCAGGTCCTTTTGCCTCAACGTCCGTCAGCACGGCGCTGTAATCCGTCTCACCGGGAGTGAGCGCCTCAAAGGCGACAACTTCACCACCCGCCAGACCGAAAACCTGCATCACCTTCTCAGCAAGTCCCTTCCCATAAGCATCGCCATCATGAAGCACAGCCAGCTTGGTGATACCAAGCGTTTCATACAGGTAATTGCCGGCGTTGGTGCCCTGGATATCATCGGTGAATGGAATACGATTGAAAATCTCGTTGCCAATCGTCAGGTCCGCGCGAGTCGCAGATGCGGAAAGCATCGGTCGCTTTGCAGCTTCGTAGATTGGAATAGACGCTGCAGTCGAACCAGAAAAGGTATGCCCGGATATCGCAACAACATCTGGATCGGAAACGTACAGATTCGCTACCGCTGCGCCGCCCTCACCGCTTCCTTGTGTGTCCTCGACCAGTAGTTCAAATTCAAAGCCCTGCACCGGCTCTGACTCCTGGACAGCCAGCAGTTGAGCATTTGAGATGTCAATGCCGAAGGCAGAATAGTCCCCCGTCATAGGTCCAGCGAAACCAATCTTGATCGTACTTCCCGGTGCAATTACCGCGCAGACAGTCTCATCTGGGTTCTCGGCGCATTCTTCAGGTACACCCGAAACCTCATCCCCTTCTCCAGTATCCTGACCTCCACAAGCTGCCAGAATCATACTGAAGACGATCAGAAACGACATGATTATAAAGATACGGTTCTTCATTTCTCTTTTTCTCCTCTACTTGTTATTGTTTGGGTTGACTTATTGGCAATGCAGTCAATTTTCAATGTCAAACTGATCGTTACCACCTCCTTTAACAAAATAACAAGAAAAGATACCATAGCCCCTATAATGATGAATCAATCGGTATCTCTCCCACAACTAAATTTAACCATTAATTTTACATACAAGGCTCGATATGGTCAAGTATAAAAAAGGAAAATTAATGAAACCATTTCACTAGCATTCCGGAACAAGATTTCATATTTTAATTCGTTAACGAAATTATAAGCTGAGGAACAGTTTTGAGACCATTATGGTAAAATTTTACTAACTATGACACAAGCCGATTCGAAGGTACTTCCATCCCCTCCAAGCCTGGTTAAAACCCTGCTGGCGGGGTTTGATGTTATCAGCAACCATATTGAGCTGATCCTGTTTTGTATCGCTCTGGATGGTATTCTATGGCTGGGACCCCAGATTCGACTGAGCATTTTAATTCAATCTGTCATAGATTGGATCTCGCGGAATCCAGACCTGCAGGCGCCGGAGATGGCTGGATTGATGGAATCGAATCGCGAAGCGCTGTCTTTGATCGCTGAACGTCTGAATCTGCTTACCATTTTGCGCACATTCCCGGTCGGGATATCCAGCTTAATGATCGGGCGAACGCCGCTGGAAAACCCATTCGGTGTGGCAGCAGTCTGGCAAGTCACGTCATCTCTATTTGCCATCGTGTTGTTCATCCTGCTGGTATTACTCGGCATATATCTAGGCACACTTTATTTCTCAGCCGTTTCGCAGGCAGCTTTGCAGGAAAAAATCAAGTGGCTGGATTTATTTAAGCATTCGCCCGGTCATTATATGCAGGTGGTGATGCTATCCTTACTCTGGCTGGGAGTCCTGTTTGCAGCCAGCATCCCGCTCGGTTGTGTTCTCCCCATCGCGCTTCTCAGCGGTTCTGGGATCGCAAACTTCATCCTGGTTGGCTACGGCATCCTTCTAATCTGGGTATTGCTACCGCTCATTTTTGCGCCGCATGGCATATTCGTCAACCATAGTTCGATGTGGGAATCCGTCTTAAACAGTATGCGCCTGACACGCTACACACTGCCATCCACAGGTTTATTTATCCTGGCAATAATCTTACTCAGTCAGGGTATGGATCTTCTGTGGAACTTTACAGAAAATGCTTCCTGGCTGACAGCAATTGGATTGATCGGTCACGCATTTGTGACGACCAGTTTGTTAGCCGCCAGTTTTATATATTATCGTGACGCAAATAATTGGTTACAAAGGATGCTCCAGATAACAAAGTTATCATCAATGAAGGCATAACAACAATAAAAACTTCTTAACCCAATTTACAAATGACCAATCCTTATTTTGTGATTATTAATTTCGTATACCCAATTTTCTGGTATAACGCAGATTCAAATAAAAGACAGAAACCCTTCGGAGGAATTAGTGGCAAACTCGCAAGTCTATTCGTATGACGCAAAAGATATCCAAGTATTGGAAGGACTGGAAGCTGTTCGCAGGCGCCCCGGTATGTATGTGGGCGGAACGGATATCAAAGCACTTCACCACCTTATTTACGAAGTGGTCGACAATTCAATCGATGAAACACTGGCTGGAGCCTGTGATCAAATCGATATTCTCATCCATGAAGACAGCAGCGTCACCGTTATCGATAATGGGCGCGGCATCCCTGTAGATATCCATCCCCAGACGAAGAAACCCGCCTTAGAAGTTGTCATGACTACCCTGCACGCTGGGGGGAAATTTGACAGCGGCAGCTACAAAGTGTCTGGGGGATTGCACGGGGTCGGCGTTTCCGCTGTCAACGCACTCTCAGCGTGGTGTGAAGTCCAGGTTAAGAGGGATGGTAAAGTATATCAACAACGTTTTGAGCGCGGTTATCCTACCGGACCGATCGAAATTGTTGGCAAGACACCTAAAAGAGAAACTGGCACAAAGATAACTTTCAAATACGACACTCAGATTTTTAAAGGTGATTTCGATTATCGTTATGAAACACTGGTGCAGCGATTCAGGGAAATGGCTTTTGTGACCAGGGGTGTGTCGATACATTTCAGCGATATGCGTTCGAACCGGGAAATGACCTTCTACTTTGAGGGTGGGATTATCTCATTCGTGCGCTATCTGAACCGCAATCGCAAGGTACTGCATCCTGTCGTGCATGTTGAGAAGGATGTTGATGGGATTACGATCGGTGCCGCGATCCAATATACCGATGCGTACTCCGAGTCCGTCTATGCCTTCGCAAACACCATCAATACAATCGATGGTGGAACACACTTAACCGGCTTGCGTTCAGCCGTAACTCGTACGATCAACGATTATGCAAGACGCAGTAATTTGCTGAAAGACTCAGATGCAAATTTTACTGGTGACGACACCCGAGAAGGGTTGACCGCTATCGTCAGCATCAAACACCCTGACCCGCAGTTTGAAAGCCAGACGAAAGTTAAACTTATGAACGCGGAACTGCAAACCTACACCCAACAGGTGGTAGGTGAAGCGTTTGGTTCCTTCCTGGAAGAAAACCCCTCCGCCGGTAAAGCCATCGTATTAAAATGCCTGACTTCAGCACGAGCTCGCGACGCCGCGCGCAAGGCACGCGACCTGGTGATCCGTAAATCCGCCCTGGAAAGTATGACCCTGCCCGGAAAGCTGGCAGATTGCTCAGAGCGTGACCCCGAGAAAACTGAACTGTACATCGTTGAGGGTGACAGCGCTGGCGGCAGCGCTAAACAAGGGAGGGATCGGCACTTTCAGGCCATACTCCCTCTGCGCGGTAAAATATTGAACACGGAACGTGCCCGGTTGGACAAGATTCTAGCGAACAACGAAGTGAGAGCATTGATTTCCGCCCTTGGTACAAGCATAGGGGAATCGTTTGACATCTCCGGACTTCGTTACAACCGGATATTGCTGATGACGGATGCTGACGTGGATGGAAGCCATATCCGAACATTGCTGTTGACATTCTTCTTCCGATATTTACAACCTTTAATCGAATCGGGTCACTTGTACATCGCCCAACCTCCCCTCTACCGTATCAGCTATAAAAATAAAGTGCAATACGCGTACACCGAAGCTGATCGTGAACGTATCATGAAGGAATTAGGGGTCTCCACTGATAAGGTCAGCTTGCAGCGCTATAAAGGTCTGGGTGAAATGAATCCCGACCAATTGTGGGAAACCACTATGGATCCAGCAAGCCGTACACTTCTTCAGGTAACCATTGATGATGCTGCTGCGGCAGATCGCACGTTTGATATGCTGATGGGATCCGCGGTACCCCCACGCAAGCGCTTCATCCAGACTCATGCGAAAGAGGTTCGC
>JAUXFR010000084.1 GCA_030622805.1 Anaerolineae bacterium
CCGTTGACTGATGAAGTTTCCACCTGATATTCCGGGCTCATGATCAGGAAGAAGTCTCTCACAGGTCCGCTGACGAACTGAGCATTGACCGCATCCGCAGTACCTTCTCTGCCAACTTCGACGCCAGTTGTGACTATGACCAAATCTTCTGGCGCAGTGACAAGCAGGTTGTAAAACGCAATACCGCTGTAAACCGAATCCCCTATAGACGATACAGGGTCAAGGTTCCACCCGTCTTCATCATAAACAGCCAAAATGGGGTACCAGCCTGCTAACGCCATTACGTCCTGGTTGTAACTGAATATGCCGTAGCCGTTCGAATCCTCTCCATCCCTGCCAGCATCGGGTACCTGTCCAACAAAGTCAAAGGTTATCTGTACGCTGTCGGAGGGTGATAGGTTTACGGTAAGAGGTACCGCCAGGACTGTACCGTGTTCGGATAATTGCGATTGTACAGGTTCACCATCCACCAGCACCCTGTTTACGGTTAAACTCCCGCTCCCATAGCTCCGCCCCCCATTGGGGAGTAGGCGGAAGAATAAAATGTTCAAATCTACATCTTCATTGTTTGTGTAATCGACCTGGGAGCGACCTTCAAAAGACCGTTCTTCGAAGTTGATGCGCAGATCGATGTTATAGCGAGGGGCGTTGGATAAGCCGGCGAGATCGTTTTGCGAGGCGGGCAGCATAGCCGCGCCCTGATTGAATTCGAAGCTGGTG
The DNA here is from genome assembly GCA_030622805.1 of Anaerolineae bacterium. Taxonomy (GTDB): domain Bacteria; phylum Chloroflexota; class Anaerolineae; order Anaerolineales; family UBA4823; genus JAUXFR01. The sequence goes on from JAUXFR010000084.1 coordinate 721, forward strand.
CTGTTCTGAGATGGATCAACAATCGGGTATGCAGAAGGTGTGTCTGAACTTTGGGCGGTATCTGGTTGGGAAACCAGATTTTTTGGTGCGCAGGAGATCGCAACTTGAATCACGACGAGGATCAGGATTAACGGGATACTGAACTTACGCAGTATCCTTGCTGACGAATATGAAAAATATTTACGCATTATTTACGATCCAGCATAAAAATCGTGCCACCCTGATCGACCAGATACACTTCACCTGCATTATCTTCTCCAAAGGAAGTGATGCGACCGACGTTTTCGAACATGAGCCTGGCAACCCAATTCCCCTGAGGGTTCTGGAGCAGTCCCCAAACGCCTCCGGAGCAAAAGTCACCATACAGGTAAATGCCCTGCCATTCAGGCAGGTTTTCCCCACGATATACAACCCCGCCAGTCACGCTGCAGCCCAGGTCGTGACCATATTCGGCAACAGGTTCGATGAAGTCAATCTCAGGTGGGGGAGAGTTTGAGAATTGATGGCTGCCCTCGTAATAATTCCAACCGAAATTCGCAGTTCCTGAGTGGTCTGCTGGCAGATAATCGATTTCTTCCCACTGATTCTGTCCAACGTCGCCAATAAAGAGATCTCCCGTGAGACGATCAAACGCAAACCGCCAGGGATTCCGCAAACCATAAGCCCAGATTTCTGGTACGCTGCCGTCCACGAAGGGGTTATCCTGGGGGATAGCGTAAGGATCCCCTGAGTTAATATCGATGCGCAGGATCTTTCCCAGGTGTGTTTCCAGCGATTGCCCATTGTTCAGCGGGTCATCTCCCGAACCTCCGTCACCCAGACCAATGTAAAGGTAACCATCGGGACCAAAGGCGAGCATGCCTCCATTGTGATTAGCGAATGGCTGTTCGATCTGCATTATGTAAGCCTCGCTGTCGGGATCAGCCAGGTTGAGGTCGTTTGGGTTTGCCTGAAAACGAGAGATAACTGTCTGTCCATATGAGCCGGTGTAGTTTATGTAGAAATAACCATTAACTGAAAATTCTGGATGAAAAGCCAGTCCAAGCAACCCCTGTTCATAGCCAATGCTCTCAACCCGATCTCGAATATCCAGGAATGGTTTTGGTGAGACTTCATTGTTGTACAGGATGTTGATTACTCCAGCCTGTTCGATAACAAAGAGCCGATCGGAATCATCGCCAGCGCTGAAAACGCCGACTGGGGAGCTGAAACCTTTAGTAATCGGTCGCCAGATGTAATCACTGCTGTCAGGGAATTCACTTACACTGGTCACAGGCGAGGGAGTTGGGTCGACAGCGGGGGGCTGTGTTAGATTAGCTGTTGGTGGCTTTGTTACCGTCGGGGATGCCTTCTGCGATTCAGGGCTTTTTACCGAATCGGGTGGCATCATCGATGGTGAGACTTCATTCAGAGCAACTTTTGGGGGTGGGGAATCTGGAGCAGAAGCGCTGCAAGCAGCAACTACAAATACCAGTAAGATCAGTAATGGAATTAGTAAATTGGGGAAAGCGTGTGAAGAAGCAAATTGATTAAATGTGCGAAATTTCAAGCTTCTTTCCATTCGGCATCGATAACATCGTCCTCATTATCGGGTGCATCTCGCCATTTACCTGGGATTTCCATGTTCAGCTGGCGCATGTGCTCATTGACGATTTCCTGCGGGCAGAGTTCAACGAAAAGGTAAGCGCCAAGCCACAGGATCAGTGCATCGTCAATTGGCGTTGGTATTAAATCGGGAGGGATTGGAGCGGGAATGATCAGATAAATGAACGCGGCGATTGGAATCAGCTTTAAAAAGATATTGACCCGCGGATCTGCAATCAATCGCAGGATTAATTTAATCCTCTGCCCCAAATCCGTAAAAATTCCGCCTTTATCGCGAATAACTTTTGAATCTTGATCTTCGGACATAGTACCTCCACTTACAACAGAGCGGATGTGTTTCAATACCGATGTTATTAATCAGGTGTTATGGAAAATTATACTAGAGTAATTTAAAGGCTTGGTGAGTGATTCTAATTCAAACAAACAAATCTGGGCAAATTCATGCCCAGATAGGAGTTTGGTACGAATGATAGGATCTTTAATTATTTGGGTTGTGCGTTGGTAACGACGGCAGCAAAACCTTCCGGGTCACGTACAGCCATATCCGCAAGCATTTTTCGATTGAGACGGATTTCGTTTTCTTTCATTCCGTGTATCAGACGGCTGTATGTGGTGTCATTCTGCCGGGCGGCAGCGTTGATGCGGGTTATCCACAAGCGACGAAGATCACGCTTGCGTGTGCGTCGATCACGGTAAGCGTACCAGAGGCTTTTCAGCATGGCTTCGTTTGCTCTTCGGAACAAGCGAGAGCGGGTGCCGAATTGTCCTTTTGTAATTTTGAGCACTTTCTTGTGCCGTTTTCTTCGGTGTGGTCCTGTTTTTACTCGAGCCATTACTTACTCTCCTGCGGACCCCTGGGCGTCGATAGATCAATCTTCTACCCGTTGTGAACACCCAGCGACCGCTGCGATAATTATGATTACTGATTATGATGCTGCATGTGGGTAAAGTATCTTACCGCAAAGAGCAGCGTCATTTAGCTTTCTTCATGTATGGTGCCATGCGTTTGACGCGCTTGGTGATGCCACGCCCTTTGGTTGGCACCATTTCTTTAAACAGGCGCTTGGTTCGTTTTGGTGTCACCCGGCGACGGTGGCTTTTCCCGATCTTGGTGCGAACCAATTTACCAGTTCCAGTAAGGCGAAAACGCTTCGATGTTGCTTTGTGGGTTTTTATCTTATATTTCTTGGTTCTTTTCTTACGAGGCACAGTCCTCTCCTCTCTCACACAAAATACCGCGGATTACAGATTTTTCCGCGGATGGCATTGAATCTATCTGTGAGGAAATAAAACGCAGCTAATTAATTTTTCTTTCCAGATTTTGACGGCGCCAGAACCATTAACATGGTACGACCTTCTAAGGCGGGTGCCTGTTCAACCGAAGATATGTCGGACAATCCCTCGGCAATCTCCTTCAAGTCCTGGAGAGCAATTTCTGGATAGGTGATCTCCCTGCCACGAAAACGGATCCGAACCTTAACTTTCATCCCATTTTCCAACCAGCGACGTGCGTCACGAACCTTCAGGTTGCGATGATGTTCGTTTGTCTTTGGTCTCAGGCGGATCTCTTTTACTTCGATTTTTGTCTGTGCCTTGCGGGCTTCACGTTCCTTTTTCGCTCGTTCGTAGACAAACTTGCCAAAATCCATGACACGACATACGGGTGGGTCAGCGTTCGGAGCAACCTCTACCAGATCGAGGTCGGCGTCAACTGCTATCTCGCGGGCATCTTCGATTGGAACGACGCCTACGTTGTCGCCATCAGGACCGATCAGGCGAACTTCCCTGGCACGAATGGTTTGATTTACGCGGTAATTTGCTGCGCTTATATTACACTCCTTCTCAATAAAGATAGAACGAGGCGTCAATCGACGCCTTTTTAACGATGGACATCATACCATACAAAAAAGCGATTCGTCAACCTAAATTATTAGGATCACTTATGGTTTTTTATATCTTCCTGCGCCCGATCTATGAACGTGTCAACAGGCATGGCTCCCAGGTTTTCTTCTGTGCGCAATCGGACAGATACGGCACCATTCTCAACCTCGCGATCACCGACGATCAACATATAGGGGATTTTCTGCATCTGGGCGTCACGTATTTTGGCGTTCATGCGTTCCTTGCGGTCGTCAACCTCAACTCGCATGCCGGCTTCTTTCAGCCGAGCAGCGACCGAATTGACGTATTCGAGATGCCGGTCAGCGATGGGAATGAACACAACCTGAACGGGCGCCAGCCAGACAGGGAAAGCGCCGCCGAAATGCTCAATCAGAACGCCCATAAATCGCTCCATTGATCCAAGCAATGCGCGGTGGATCATATACGGGCGGTGCTCCTGACCGTCTTCACCGATGTAAGTGAGGTTAAATCTCTCGGGTAGTGTGAAGTCGAACTGGATGGTGGAAAGCTGCCATTCGCGTCCCAGGGCGTCCATAACTTTAATATCGATCTTTGGACCGTAGAAGGTTGCCTCACCTTCATCAACCTGGTATGGTACCTGCAAACGTTCTAGCGACATCCGCAGAGCCTCCGTGGGCGCTTCCCATTCTTCGGGTTCGCCAGCGAATTTTTGCGGGTTTCGGGTGGATAAATAAGCCTGGAATTCTTCGAAACCGAAAGCTCGCAGGAGGTTCAGGCTGAATTCTAAGACCCGATCGATCTCCTCGGGCATCTGGTCGGGACGGCAGAACAGATGCGCGTCGTCCTGCGTGAACCCACGCACACGAAGCAGCCCATGCAGCACTCCGCTGCGTTCGTAGCGATAGACCGTGCCCCATTCTACGTAACGCAGCGGCAGGTCTCTATAGGACCGCAGTCGGCTGCCGAATATCTGTACGTGGAAAGGGCAGTTCATCGGTTTTAGATAATACTCCTGACCTTCGATGTCCAAAGGAGCGTACATATTTTCCTGGTACCAGTCTAGATGCCCGCTGGTCTCCCACAGGTGCGCTTTCCCGATATGAGGTGAGTAGACGAAGTCGTAGCCACCTTTCTCGTGCTCGTCGCGGCAGTAATCCTCTACGATTTTACGCACCATGCCGCCCTTTGGATGCCAGAGGATCAATCCAGAGCCCACCTCTTCGCTGATGCTGAACAGATCAAGCTCACGTCCCAGGCGTCGGTGATCGCGCTTCCTGGCTTCCTCCAGCTTCCAGAGGTACTCTTCGAGTTCAGACGTGTTATTCCAGGCGGTGCCGTAAATGCGCTGCAGCATGGTGTTGTTCTCGTCACCACGCCAGTAGGCGCCTGCCACATTGAGCAGTTTGAGGGCGTCGGGGTTGATCTGACCCGTGTTTTGGACATGCGGGCCGCGGCACAAGTCTACAAAGGTATCGTGTTTGTATATTGAGATTTCCGGGACTTCATCGAGGGGTTCGCCGTACTCATCATAGCCACCCTGATCGAGACCTTCGATCAGCTCAATCTTGTAGGGCTGGTCACTGAAGGTCTCACGCGCTTCATCCGCTGAGAGAACCTTTTTTTCGAAGTTGAAATTTCCAGAAATAATCTCCCGCATACGTTTTTCAATCAGCTCCAGGTCATCAGGATTCAGAGAGCGCGGCAGATCGAAATCGTAATAGAATCCGTCTTCGATTGGCGGACCGATTGTATATTTCCCATCGGGGAACATCTCCAACACCGCCTGCGCCATTACATGCGCGGAAGAATGACGGATGCGGTACAGGTCCGTCTCTTCGTATGGGATTCGACTGTGCTTATCCATAATATCACTCCTTGTTAAATAAATTACTCTCGCCCTGCTGGGGCGAGAGCGCAAATTGCTCACACGGTTCCACCCAACTTTTAGAGGTTTCTATTCGTAAGTACCGACGATACTTATGAAAGGGCATATCTCTTTCTTGTTGAGACCGATAACGGGGTCAAACGTTCGCCATACTGGGTCAGTAGACTTTTCCGGGTCAGGCTCGCGGGTGGTTTTCGCCGGATGGATTCCGTGGGAGGCTCTCAGTCAGCGACCTCCAATCCCTGTCGGTTCCAGGTGCGGTTACTCGTCCCGGTCAACGCCGGGTATTTATGTAGCTGGACAACCATTATACCGCTGCGATGTAAAAAAATCAATATCGATCTGGAGATGTTTCGGCGCTGGTGAAGTTCTCAATCTGCGAATCTCTGATCCACGGGCTAGTCAATAGATGAATCTCATCTCTCACATCTTCTGGATGTAAAAAACCGACCATCGTCTCTGATGATCGGTTCTTATGGGCGGGATAGGACTCGAACCTACGACCTCTGCGATGTCAACGCAGCGCTCTTACCAGCTGAGCTACCCGCCC
>JAUXFR010000239.1 GCA_030622805.1 Anaerolineae bacterium
ACCTTGCTTATGTCCGATCAGAAAATGCAGAAGGAATTGCGCGGGAGATCCAACATATGGAGGATGGTGAGTTCTCGAAACTTGTAGAGGATCACACAGAATTACTCCGTAAGGAAGGTGAACTTGAAATAAAAGAAGATGGGTTGGGAAAAAAGGTAGAGAAAACGAAACATAACGAATGGTTGTCATCGGCAATTGGCGATTACGAATCATACCTCAGTCAGGGTGCTTCACCAGCAAAGCGGCTACATCTTATCCTGGCAGCGGTCTATTCCTTTAGCGCAATCTTGCTTGCGAGCATTGGATTATTGCTATACCTATTCGATGCGCCAGTCGTAGATGCTGTACTTTATATTGTTTTGGGTATTCTGATAGCTTTGAGTACGATTTCTGGTTTCATGTATTTCCGGCAGCAGAAAAAAAACGAGCGTGTATTAGCTCTATCAAACGAGCTGAAACGGATTGAGTCATCATACAAGGATAAATTTGATGAACCGCTAACCGACATTGCCACATTAAAAAGCAAGCATCAGAGCATGCAAGCAGATTATTATGCAGCTCAAACTATGGATCAGGATAGCATTGAATTAAAATCCGATATTAAATTGTTAAAAACTAAGATCCAGAATGGGTTTAAGAGGTTAAATTTATCCGGTGAGGACGAATCTCTATGGAGCGATCAGATCGCGCAGCTAAAACGGTCTCATACCGAAAAGGAGCGGAAGTTGCAGCGATTGCAGCTTGAACTCGCAAATCTCGGCATTGACCGGGATGAATATTTAGAAGTAGACCCAGAAATAATATTTGATAAAGCGATATTAGCGAGATACGAAAGTGAACTCTTCCAGGTCCAGGAACGTATCCAGGAAGAAGAAACGAATTTCGAATTGCTAAAAACTGAGATTCGCGCGGCAATCTCTGATAAAACATCCATAAGCTGGGGTGATTTACTGGAGAACGCCCGTCAGAAATACCGGCAACTTATGGAGGAATACAGAGGTGTTACCAGCAAAATATTGGCTGGCATTATCGTCACACAGGTAATCAAGAATGCACGCCAGAAGGAAGATGAGAAGATCAAAGCAGTTTTGCAGTCTCCTGTCGTTCAGAGCCCATTGTATGCGATTACAAAAAAATATAACAAAGCAACCATTACCGGAGAAATATTACGAGTATCGGATAAATTCGAAGAGTTTGATATTGCAGAATTAAGCACGGGTGCCAGGGAACAGGTATTGTTAGCACTCAGGATCGGTTTCGCGGCGAAAATAATGGGTACAGAAACCGCTTTTCTAATCCTTGATGACGCATTTCAGCACTCTGACTGGATACGAAGACAGTATTCAATAGACTCAATTATCACACTGGCGAAAAATGGCTGGCAGATCATTTACTTATCTATGGACGATCACATTAGAGATTTGTTCAACAATGTAGTGAAGCGTGAGTTCGAGTCAGATTATTCGTACTACGAATTGTAAAGAACTTCGGATTCATAGCCAACATATAAGTCGGAATGGCGTTCCGAATCCCCAATGATTGATTCTTGAATCGATCCTCTGTCCTCTAATTAACTCCCAATTGGTTTACCCTGCGAACATAAAGCAAAAAGATATTGTGCATTCCAGGCATGATTATTGCACCCATAATAACCAAACCAATAGCATTATAAGAGATTAGGAAGAGTTCAGAGTGGCTCCTACCACCCTTGTCTCCCATTTCTATTTCAGGGTAGAATCCCAAGGAACTCCCATGGATACTGATCCCAAATCCCGGCGCGTTCTAAGTCCATTCAAGGCATTGATCATGATCGCTCTCACAGGGCTCGTCATGATCGGGTTGGTCTTTGGCGTTACCTGGCTGGCAGATAACTCCAGCTACTGGGGTGCGCCGGACTGGAATGCACCCGAATCTGCTGCCCAGTTCAGTCAGGTTTTGCAGGAACAACCTGCCACCAGCACACCGTCCGGACCGATGTATACACCCACTCCGGATCCCCCCCACGCGCTGCCAGCGATCCGTGAGAAGACAGAGACCTATACCGTCAAATCCGGCGATTCATTGGGTGTGATTGCCCAGCGTTACGGGATCAGCCTCGAACAGCTGATCAAGGCAAACGATCTCGCCAACCCTAATATTCTAGAAGTCGGTCAGGTGCTCACCGTTCCGGTGCCTGCTCCAGATACAACCGGACCAGGCTTCAAAATAATCCCCGACTCTGAACTGGTCTATGGACCTGCCAGCGCCGCTTTCGATGTTGTTGAGTTTATCAACAGCAAGGGCGGCTATCTGGTCACATACAGCGAAGAGGTCGATGATGTTATGCTCAGCGGCGCTCAGATCGTTGAGCGATTGGCAAAGAACCACTCGGTAAACCCGCGGTTGCTGCTGGCGGTGCTCGAATATCGCAGCGGCTGGGTGACCAAAGCGAACCCTACTAAAGATACGCTCGACACCCCGATCGGCGATCTGGGACCGAAAGCGGAAGGGTTGTACCGCCAGTTGAATTGGGCAGCCAACAACCTCAATCTTGGCTACTACCTGTGGCGGGTAAACGGGACCGCCACCTGGCTGCTCGGAGATGGCAGTGTGGTGCCGATCAATGCAACCATTAACGCTGGAACTGCGGGTGTGCAGCAGATGTTTGCGCCCCTTACTGGTCTGGAGGAGTGGACGCAGGTGGTTATAGAGACAGGATTTATCACTACGTACACTAATTTGTTTGGTTATCCGTTCAATTACGCCGTCGAGCCCTTACTGGCACAGGATTTGCAACAACCAAAAATGCAGCTTCCTTTTGAAAAGGGGCAGGTTTGGGCTTTTACAGGAGGCCCGCATGGGGGATGGGGTTCAGGCTCAGCCTGGGCAGCGATCGATTTTGCCCCACCGGGCGATGCCCTGGGATGTGTGCTGAGTGATGAGTGGGTGGTCGCCGTGGCTGATGGAGATATCCTGCGAGCAGGAAACGGCGCTGTCATCCAGGACCTGGACGGTGATGGCAATGAGGGTACTGGATGGGTAGTGCTCTATATGCACCTCGAGACACGCGACCGGGTCGAGCCCGGTACCTACTTGAAAGCAGGTGAGCGTATCGGTCACGCATCCTGTGAAGGTGGAGTCTCGAGCGGCACACATGTGCACATCGCCAGGAAATATAATGGTGAGTGGATCCCAGCCGACCAGGACACCCCTTTCGTTCTGGACAGTTGGATCTCTTCCGGTTCGGGTCAGATATACGATGGCTACCTGACGCGGGGAAGCCAAACTATTGAGGCGTACGCAGGTCGTTCGGATACG
>JAUXFR010000083.1 GCA_030622805.1 Anaerolineae bacterium
ACTTCCGCTGGATTCCTGAGCAGCAGGGCTGAACGTGAATCTTTCGGGCTGCGAGGTGACGGTCCGCAGGCTGTCGTAACAGATATCGGAATCATGGAACCCGATCATACTGGTGAGTTGGTACTGACAGCCATACATCCAGGAGCAAGCGTCGAACAGGCAAAAGCCAACACAGGCTGGGACCTTAAAGTAGCTGACAATCTGCTCCTAACTGAACCTCCATCCCAGGTAGAGCTCCAAATCTTGCACGAGGAACTGGACCCAGATGGAATATATATAAAATAATTCTCATCATCAATCGAGCAGCAGCAACCTTAGCCATTTTCGATTAACAACCAGTAATTACATAATAACTTTTCACAATTCACAATAATCCATCACCCCTATGCCTTACCCCTTACTCCCTTTAGAATCATGACCTTCATCCTGGCACTCACCCCGATCCTCATTATCCTGGTATTAATGGTCGGTCTTCGCTGGAGTGCGGCCCGCGCCGGTGCGGCTGGTTATCTCTCCGCTCTGGTTATCGCCGTACTTTTTTTCGGTGCCGGTCTCAAACTGCTTGCCTATGCGCATGCAAAAGCCTGGTTCCTTTCCGCAGATGTTCTTCTGATCATCTGGGCAGCTTTCTTGCTCTACCGGGTTACCGATGAAGCAGGCGCAATCCGGATCATCGGTAAATCCCTTCCTCATCTCACACCCGATATCGGTATGCAGGCACTGATCATTGGCTGGGTCTTCGCTACTTTTTTACAGGGTGTCGGTGGATTTGGGGTTCCAGTGGCCGTGATATCCCCAATTTTAGTTGGGTTGGGGTTTCCCCCGCTATCTGCTGTTCTGATCCCCTCTATCGGTCACGGTTGGGCAGTTACTTTCGGATCTCTTGGGTCTTCTTTCACTGCCTTGATGGCATCCACAGGTATGTCTGCGGATGAAATAGCGCCACCGGCGGCGCTATTTCTCGGAATTGCAGGTATTTTCACCGGTCCGATCGTTGCCTTTGCCGTTGGTGGCTGGAAAACTGCTCGCAGACTGCTGCTGCCTGCCCTGTTGATCGGTTTACTGATGGCATCTGTGCAGTTCGTCGTCGCCACGAATGGGTTCTGGTACATCGGCGCATTTGTCGCCGGCATTTTCGGTCTCGCAATCGGCATGCCCATCGCCACACGCACCCGCAACGGCGAAAAAACTGATGGATCAATAGATGTGCGCGCGCTGCTGCTCTCACTTTCCGGGTATGCGCTGCTGATCGTGATCACGCTCTGCATCCAATTAATTCCAGCAGTGAAGAACGCCCTCGGCAGCGTCTCGATCCAGATGCAGTTTCCTGAAACCAGTACATCCTTAGGGTATGTCACACCAGCGGGTCCAGGTCGAAATATCCCTATTTTCAGGCATACCGGGATGATATTACTCTACACTTCAGTCCTGGCTTATTTTGTATTCCGGATGGCTGGTCGCTATAAAAACGGTTCATTGTCGAATATACTGAGTGGCACGGTCAAACGCGTGATGTCTTCAAGCGTCAGCATTGCTTCCATGGTCACCATGGCTGTTATCATGCAGCATGCCGGCATGACAGATACCATTGCGCGTGGACTGGCGAACGCGGTGGGCGCTTTATACCCCATCATCGCTCCCTGGATTGGCGCGCTGGGCGCTTTTATGACCGGCAGCAATACCAACTCCAACGTAGTGTTTGGTGGATTACAAAAACGTACTGCCGAGCTTCTTGGATACTCGGTCCCAATCATCCTGGCTGCGCAGACTGCCGGAGCCGCATTAGCGTCGGTAATGGCGCCCACAAAAGTCGTTGTCGGCGCGAGCACAGCGGGAATGATCGGAAAAGAAGGTGATGTGATGCGTAAATTGCTTGTATATGTCGGTTTACTGATTGCGCTCATTAGTGTGTTGACAGTTATCGCGGTGATCGTTTCAGAAAGAGCCGCAGGCGCATAGAAACATGGGTACAGTACTTTCCATATACGGGATTTTGTTACCATGAATATAATAAACTACCTCAGAGAACATAAATTCGAATCCTATCTGGTCGCGTTTCTGTTAATGATGATTCCACCGCTGCCCATGTATTTTGCAGCAAGACATGAAAACTCACTCTTTATTTGGATTGGATTGTGTATCGTTATTTTAGGAAACCTGATCACCTTAATCATATGATGACCAAATTCTAATCTTTCATTTTCTGATTGATTTCTGATGAATGAATTAATTGATCAATTTAGAGCCATGTACAGAAGGGATCCTGAGATAATCGTTCATGCTCCAGGCAGGGTGAACTTAATCGGAGAACACGTGGACTATAATGATGGTCCCGTTCTGCCTGCTGCAATTAACAAAGAGGTGACCCTGATTGCCGCTGCAACCGCAGACGCCACCTTATCCCTGCACGCATTAGATCTGGATCAAAAGATTTCATTGACATTAGAAAAACTGGAGCAGAAAACTTCAACGGACGGAACTCCAATACCGAAGTGGGCGTATTATCCCGCTGGTGTTGCCTGGGCTTTACAGCAGGCAGGTCTGAGCACAAAAGGTGCCGACGTGATTTACACATCCGACGTACCCATCGGTGCAGGCTTGAGTTCTTCCGCCGCCGTTGAAGTTGCGTTTGGTTTGCTTTGGAGCCAATTAGGCGGATGGCATATCGAGCGGCTGGATCTGGCTCAGATCTGCCAGCGCGCTGAAAACAAATACGTTGGGGTTTCCAGCGGTCTGATGGATCAGTTTGCATCTGCCTGTGGCGTAGAAGGGCACGCGCTGTACTTTGATACGCGCACTCTTTTTTGGGAACCTACCCCTCTGCCAGATAATATATCGATCATCATCGCTGATTCCGGCGTCCGTCGCAGTTTGTCAGATTCTGCTTACAACCAGCGCAGGGAAGCATGCGAGCAAGCTGTAAAATTGCTTCAGCAGTACAAACCAGGGATATCCAGCCTGCGGGACATCTCAAGCACTGAATTTATGGCTCTAAGCCCATATTTACCTGATGAAGTGCGGCACCGTGCAGAGCATGTGGTCAAAGAGATCGCACGAGTTGAATCTGCTAGGAACGCATTACATAGTGCTGACATAAAAATATTTGGCGCGTTGATGTACGCCAGCCATATAAGTCTGCGTGATCTTTATGAGGTCAGCACTACCGAGCTGGATACGCTCGTGGAGATCGCACGTGAAATTCCGGGGTGCTTCGGCGCTCGTTTGACCGGAGCTGGTTTTGGCGGGTGCACGGTCAATATCGTTGATCAAGATTTTGTAAAAGTTTTCGTGCGTGAATTGACATCCGGTTATAAACAATTGACCGGTCGTGCTGCCAATGTTTACGAATGTTTACCCAGCAAGGGTGTCTGGGTTGAAGAAACAGGCTTGTAATCTTCGCAAATCCATAACCCAACCTCATTTGGTAGAAAAAGAAATGACAAATCATATCCTATGGTAAACTCATGCGGCGATATTTGTAGTTCGTCCTAATCCAACAGGTAAAAGTGTATCAACAATAGTTATGGATGAAAAAAGTTTAGAGACCCTGGAATACAATAAGATACTCGAACAACTGACAGAATGGTGTGATTTCCCAGCTTCTGCCCAACTGGCGCGGGAACTGGTACCGACCTATGATCTCGATGAAGCGCGACGATTGCAGGCAGAGACCAGTGAAGCTCTTACATTGTTTGAAAGCAAACCAGGGATCTCGATCGGGGGAGCGCGAGACGTGCGCAGTCTGGTGGATCTGGCAGAGCACGCGGGCGTGCTGGATCCAGGAGATCTGCTCAATATCAAATACACCCTGATTGCAGCGCGCACCTTAAGACGTACCCTGGAGCGGTTTGAAGAACAGAATCCGATCCTCACAGATCTGGCACTCCAATTACCCGAACCTGTCGGGGTAATCGACATAATCTCAAGCGCTCTTTCGGAGCGGGGCGAGATCCTGGATACTGCATCTGCAAAACTGGGGCAGATCCGTCACGATCTACGGATCGTACACGACCGTTTGCTGCAGCGACTGGAACGAATGTTAAATGATCCGAAAACCGCGCAGTACTTACAAGAATTACTTATCACTCAACGAGACGGCAGGTATGTTCTTCCATTAAAAGCCGAATATAAAGGTCGCATCAAGGCGATAATCCACGATACTTCTTCTTCAGGCGCCACACTTTTTATTGAACCGCTGGCAGTAGTTGAATTGAACAACCAGTATCGAGAACTTCAATTGGAGGAGCGTGATGAAGAACGAAGAATACTTGCTGAGCTCTCATCTTTAGTTGCCCAGCACGCCTACGAGATCATCCACACTGTCGAAATCACTGCAACAATAGACCTCGCATTCTCCAGAGCAAAATACGCCCTGAAAATCAATGCAGCAGAACCCACCCTGAGGAGCATCGAACCTCTGGGTTCCCGACACCCCGGTACAATTCTCAGATTATTTAATGCACGGCACCCGCTGCTTGATCCGGACACGGTTGTACCAATCGATGTTGAGCTGGACCCGCAGACCTACGCGATGGTCATTACGGGTCCCAACACGGGCGGAAAAACAGTCACCCTGAAAACCGTTGGACTGCTTGCATTGATGGCACAGTCCGGCATGCATATCCCTGCTGCATCCAGTTCGGAAATCAGTATTTTTTATAATATTTTCGCTGATATCGGTGACGAACAATCCATAGAACAATCTCTTTCAACTTTTTCCGGGCATATCACGAACATTATCCGCATCTTAAATCAAGCAAATGAGAAATGTCTGGTGATAATGGACGAACTTGGAGCAGGGACAGATCCACAGGAAGGCGCAGCACTGGCACGTTCGCTGCTCAACCACCTGCTTAAACGCAGGATTACAACCCTTGTGACGACACACCACCCAGAGCTTAAAACCTATGCCCACAGCACTTCGGGGGTTGTTAACGCCAGTGTGGAATTCGATCTAAAAACACTGCAGCCGACCTACCATCTGACGATCGGGCTTCCGGGCAGATCCAATGCCCTGGCAATCGCTCAGCGTTTAGGTCTGCCAGAACCTATTATTACGGAAGCACGCAGCGATATCAGCCCTGAAGATTTACATGTCGAAGACCTGCTTGCTGAAATCCACCTGCAGAGAGATCTTTCGTATAAAGCAAGAGCAGATGCTGAAGATGCAAATCGGGAGGCGGAGTCACTCCGTTTACTCCTTCTCGAGCGATTAGATAAAATCGAAGATGAACGCAGGGATATTCTGGAAGGTGCCCGATTAGAAGCCACCCAACAGGTGCAGGATATTCAGGATGAGATAGCTGGAGTACGCAAAGAGTTGGCGCGCGCCAGACAACCGCTGGATGTGCTGGAGCACATTGAAGAGCAGGTGGAAGAGATCGAACAGATAACAGAGCAGCCCGCAAAACGTGAAGTACCTGTGGTGGGTATCAAAAGAAGACGTGCGATCCGGCTCGGTGATCAGGTGCAGTTAAGACGCCTGGGTACTCGTGGTTTGGTTACAGCATTATCCGAGGAAGAAGCTGAGGTTCAGGTCGGTATGATGCGCATCCGTACACGAATTGTTGACCTGGAGCCAACAGAATTCAGCGAGAATGATTTACTCCTAGATTCTAAACAAACAGTATCATCTGACAAACCTGCAACTGAGCTCACAGACGGTCGTCCTCCTTCACCCGGCATTGAGCTTGATCTGCGTGGACAGCGAGCTGATGACGCACTGGATGCTTTAGAAAGATACATAGAGAAAGCCTACCTTTCTGGATTGCCATATGCGCGCATTATCCACGGAAAGGGGACTGGACGTTTGCGCAGTGCCGTTCGCGATGCTTTACCGGGATATCCCTTTGTGAAGAGCTTTGAACCTGGGACTGACAAAGAGGGGGGCGATGGTGTCACGGTGGTGAAAATAATTACTGATGAATGATCTACTTAATCGCAACTCCCCCAGGTAGAGACAGATTCTCGTCAAGATGGGATTCCATTAAGGCTCTTGCGCGTTCTATTATCTCCAGTGTAATCCCAGAAACTTCGTAACGATTCAAGAGATCATCAACCGATATGGGATCGCCAAATCGAACTTTGGGCATCAAATCAAATTTTCTATTGATTAACGTCTGCTGTACGATTTGAATAAACTCGGCTGCTCTTAATTTCATCCAGACCTCATCAAATATCCTCGCAAAAGGATTATCCACACAGGATTGAGCCAGTACGCCGCTGACGATCGTAACCAATACCTGTGTTTGCGGGACTTTTTTAAGGATCATCCCAAGACTTTGTGACCATTCTTCCAGCGCATCCATCGCACCAGGGAGCACTTCTGGATCTGGATCCAGTTTACCAGAAGGGAATACCAGCAATCCTCCTCCATCTTGTAGGTGCCTGATCATGGATCGCAAGACGCCCATGCGCCCGGAGGTATCTTTTGGTGTATGGATCAGGTACGGTGAAGAGCCTGGCAGGCTTTGAAAGAACGGGAACCCTTCAACAACGACCTTCATATCGTTGCGTGGTATGCTTGAAATGATTGCCAATCCATCATAAGTTCCGGGGTGATTGGAGGCCACCACAAGTGGACCCTCCTTCGGTATATTTTCATTTCCGAGCACGTGGATTTCGTCAACGAAGCGGTTCAGAAG
>JAUXFR010000028.1 GCA_030622805.1 Anaerolineae bacterium
AGAATCAAGCTGGTATTTACGCTGGTTTTCATCGTCACAACTGCCCTGGTACCTGCAGGAGCCTGGCCGGTTTATATCCTACTCATCGCCTTAATCCTATCGATCGAGATCATCTCGAGCCTTGGGGTCGGTTTCGTACAGAAGCGTTCTTTGGCTGCTCTCCCCTTCATGCTGGCTGCATTGCCGATAATATTTACCGCTCCGGGGGTTGAACTGGCCAGCTTTTCTATAGGTTCATGGATAATCACGATCTCTCAATCGGGTCTGGAGAGGTTCATTAGTATCGGACTTAAGTCGTGGATATCCATTCAGGCAGCCGTTGTATTGACCGCCAGCACACCTTTTCCGGATTTGTTGGTTGCTATGCGAGCCATCCGGATTCCACCCATTATTGTTGCCGTGGTCGGATTAATGTGGCGCTACCTTTTTGTGCTGGTGGACGAAGCGATTCGCTTGAATCAGGCGCGCGCCTCTCGCAGCGGTCACCCCCGCGAAGCTCAGGGGAAAGTTGCCGGAGGTATAGTCTGGCGGGCGCGTGTCACGGGAGGTATGGTTGGAACCCTGTTCTTACGCGCTTTCGAACGCAGCGATCGTATTTATATGGCCATGTTATCCCGTGGCTACGATGGTGAGATGCGCTCTCTGCCCTTTCCACCTCTGAGAAGTTTGGATTGGGTTTTCCTGATCTCCGGATTGGGCTTGTGTGCGATCCTGCTGTCGATCTCTTTGTTATTATAATTATTGGAGCCAGATGCATCATTCAATCGTAGTACAAAATCTATCGTTTTCGTATCCCGATAACCGGGTTGCACTGCGGGATGTCTCGCTGGATATCTCGCCCTGTGAAAAAGTCGCGCTTGTCGGACCCAATGG
The DNA here is from genome assembly GCA_030622805.1 of Anaerolineae bacterium. Classification (GTDB taxonomy): domain Bacteria; phylum Chloroflexota; class Anaerolineae; order Anaerolineales; family UBA4823; genus JAUXFR01. The sequence continues at coordinate 874 of JAUXFR010000028.1, forward strand.
CGCTGGTAAGTCGACGCTGATTTTACATCTGAACGGAATCCTGCGGGGCGATGGAGAAGTCACTGTGGCTGGACTGGATGTGAATGACAAGAATCTGGGAAAAATCCGGGGCAGTGTGGGGTTGGTGTTCCAAACACCGGACGATCAATTGTTTTCTCCAACGGTGTTTGACGATGTCGCTTATGGTCCCATCTACCAGGGCTTATCAAAACAGGATGTGCATGAGCGGGTCGACGAAGCGCTTGCAGTGGTTGGGATGAGCGATTTTAAATCGCGCGTTTCCCATCATCTGAGCGTGGGAGAGAAGAAACGTATCGCGATTGCCACGGTATTGTCCATGCGTCCCGAGGTGCTCGTACTGGATGAACCGACAGCGGGTCTCGATCCACGCGCGCGGCGGTCGCTGCTCGGGTTGTTGGACGACATGCCAATGACCATGCTTGTCTCAACACACGATATGCTGATGGTGCAGGAATTATTTCAGCGTACGATCGTTATGGATCAGGGGCGCATCGTAGCGGATGGGGAAACAAAAGAGCTGCTCGAAGACGAACAGCTCTTGAAAGCGCATGGTCTGGAAAAACCAGCCATCTATTAGACTGCCGGCACAGAAACCTTCACATCCATCTTGGCTGCTTCACGTAAAGCCTGGGCTCTATCTGTTCGCTCCCAGGGCAGGTCCAGGTCATCGCGCCCGAAATGACCATACACAGCGGTCTGCTGGTAGATGGGGTGTCGCAGATCCAGGTCGCGGATGATCGCGCCGGGACGAAGATCGAAATGCTCCAGGATCAATTCGGCAATCTGCTCATCCGGGATATTACCGGTGCTGAAGGTTTCCACATTGACACTCAACGGATGGGCAACACCAATCGCATAGGCTACCTGGATCTCACAGCGGTCAGCTAATCCGGCAGCGACGATGTTCTTTGCCGCCCAGCGAGCTGCATAGGCTGCCGACCGGTCAACCTTCGTCGGATCTTTACCGCTGAAACAACCACCACCATGACGACCCATGCCGCCGTAAGTGTCGACGATGATCTTGCGTCCGGTCACGCCGCAATCTCCTAATGGACCACCAATCACGAAGCGACCCGTTGGATTTACGTAGATAATCAGGTCGTCGTCAACCATCTCCTGGGGCAGTACGGGGGTGATTACGTGTTGGATGATTGCCTGGCGGATATCGTCTTGAGAAACCTCAGGCGCGTGCTGCGTGCTGACCAGGACCGTATGCACCCGGTGTGGATTTCCGTAGCGATATTCAATGGTGACCTGGCTCTTGCCATCCGGTCGCAGCCAGGGTAAGGTGCCATCTTTCCTGACCTCACTCAACCGTTGGGCGAGCTTGTGCGCCAGAGATATGGGTAAAGGCATCAGCTCGGGTGTTTCATTACAGGCGTAACCAAACATCATGCCCTGATCCCCTGCGCCAATTAACTCGATCTCTTCTTCGCTCATCTGGCCCGTTTTTGCCTCCAGAGCGTGGTTTACTCCCAGGGCAATGTCACCCGATTGTTTCGCCATCGACACCAGTACGCCGCAGCTGTTGCCGTCAAAACCCTTGGCGCTGTTGTCGTAGCCGATGTCTGTGATCACCTTGCGCGCCAGATCATCATAGTTGATGTTTGCTTTGGTGGTGATCTCACCCATCAGCATGACGTAACCAGTTTTGGTGGAAACTTCACAGGCAACGCGCGAGTACGGATCCTGTTCGAGACATGCATCCAGCACTGCGTCGCTGATCTGGTCGCACATCTTGTCGGGATGACCTTCGGTCACGGACTCAGACGTAAACAAGAAGCTTGAAGAATGTAAAAATGTATAGTTCATGGAATAAGCCTCCAAGTGTATAAAAAATTCGCCCCTTCCGGAATACAAGAAAGGGCTATACAAAATCGAACGGTCGCCCTCCCATCTTCCAGAATATCCGTCTGCCGGAGTTGGCACCTTCCGTGGGATTAAATCCGCTTGGGGTTGCCGAGGTTTCATCGGGCCGGTCCCTCCACCTCTCTGGATAAGAGTACCGTATAGGGCTATTCAGTTATCGTGCAGGCAGCATAATACCATGAGTTAAAGCAGATGTCAAACTACGCTAAAAATCCCGCTGATCATATAGTAACCGATCACTCCTGCCCATAACCAGCTGTCGATACGGTCGAAGGCGCCACCATGACCTGGGAGTAGAGTACCTGAATCCTTTTTCCCTGCCTGTCGTTTGATCATGCTTGCTCCCAAATCCCCCAATATGGACAGAACGCTTATCGTGAAACCAAGCATCGCCCCTCTTAAGGGGTTGATCTCGGTTCCGGCAGCAGCCAGGTTCTGGAATAACAATGCCAGCAGGGTTACTCCGATTGTGCTGACCATAATTCCAGCCAGGTAGCCTTCCCAGGATTTTCCTGGGCTCAATCTGGGAGTCATCTTATGACGTCCGATCAATCTGCCGACCATATACGCACCCATATCGGCTAACCACACAGAGCTTAGTACAAGCAGTACCCACCATAAACCGTCGCTAATTTCGCGCAGTGAAATCAGATAGGCGCCGAGCCAGCCGATATAAAGAGAACTTGAAAGGGTCATTCCAAAATCGGTTCCTGCCTGATCGCGTCCACGTTCAAAACTGAACAAGTGGTATGCCATGCTTACCAGGATCAGCAGGCTCAGCATCCATGGGCTGCTGGCAAAGCCGGTTAAGGCTCTCCCGAGCACAAAAAGCAGAATTGCGCCCAAAGTGATCCATAAGGATGGCTGGTATCCAGTTTCCCGAAATAATGCTACAAATTCATAACCAGCCAGCAGCAGGATAATTGCAACCAGAACGGTATAGTACCAGCCGCCCAGGTAGATCACAGCCAGCCCGATTGGGAGCAGAAGAACGACTACCAGCGTCCGTTTAAGAAGCATGTTGAGGCAAGTCCCCCTGGTTTTCGGCGATTTTTCCGTAGCGCCTCTCGCGCTGGCTGAACTCCTCCAATGCGGATAGCAGCTCTGTTCTATCAAAGTCCGGCCAGTAAGTCGGCGTAAAAATCCACTCGCAGTACGCCCCCTGCCAGATTAAGAAGTTGCTGCCGCGCAGCTCGCCGGAAGTGCGTATAATAATGTCTGGGTCGGGGACACCTGCAGTGAAAAGATACTGACTGACCAGCTCATCGCTTACGTCTTCTGCCTCCACACCGTCCTCGAGCATGTGCTGAATAGCGCACACAATCTCATCCCGACCGCCGTAATTAAAAGCGACGTTTAAAGTTAAGCGGTTGTTGTCTTTCGTGAATTCGATCGCCTGAAGCACCTTTTCCTGCAAGCGTGGATCTAAACGGTCCAGTCTGCCGATATGCCGCAGCTTCACGCCCTGGTCATGCAGCTCCTGAATTTCGCGATCGATCACATCTTCCAGGATACGCATCAGACCCTGAACTTCTTCCTGAGGGCGTCCCCAGTTCTCCGTCGAGAAAGCATATATCGTCAAATAACGGATTTTGAACTCAATGCAGGCTTCGATGATTCGACGCAGGTTCTCTGTTCCCGCGCGATGACCTGCCAGTCGAGGCAAACCGCGCGAAATTGCCCAACGACCGTTGCCATCCATAATTATGGCTACGTGCTGCGGTATTCGTTCTGGCAGCTCTGTTTTCTCTGATTGATTCATAGGTAGCGGATGATTGGTGGAACTCATTTACACTTCTAGTATCTCAGCTTGCTTTCTTTCTCCGGTTTGGTTTATTTTCTCTATGTAATTATCGGTGATTTTCTGCATCTCATCTTCGCCTCGTTTGAGGTCGTCTTCGGAGATGAGCTTCTCATTTTCGAACTCCCGCAGATCCTTTATGCTGTCGCGGCGGACATTGCGAATCGCTATACGTGCTTCTTCGATGCGTTGATTTACTATTCTTGCCAGATCCTGGCGGCGTTCTTCTGTCAATGGAGGCAGGCTTAAGCGGATCGCCTTACCATCGTTATTGGGTGTCAGCCCAAGGTCAGATGTCAGGATGCTTCTTTCAATGTCTCGCAGGCTCGATTGGTCGAAGGGACGAATCAGCAGGGACCTCGGTTCTGGAACGCTGATGGACGCGAGCTGGATCAGTGATGTTGGTATACCGTAATAATCCACCTGGATCTTTTCAACCAGTGCCGGGTGGGCTCGTCCTGTGCGAATCCCAGCCAGGTCGTCCTCAAGGGCTTGTATGGCACCATCCATTCGTTCTTTGGCTTCTTTGTAGATGTCGTTTAACATTGGAGCCTCCGTAGAGCGATGAGTACCTCCTGATACCTGCGTCAAAGCAAGAGTCCGGAAGGTTGATTGATAACATCCGCTTAAGCATACCCGAAAATGTGGTGTCAGGAAAGGGTAGAATGACGGTGAGATGAGCTTGTGGAATCCGTCCAGTTTTGTGGCTCAGGATGAGATCAGCGTGCCTATCTTTTCTCCGTATAGCGCTTTACGCAAATCATCTGGCTTCCACAGGTCGAGTACCAGAAGAGGCAGGTCATTGTCCATACACAGGGAAAGCGCTGTGCTGTCCATCACCTCCAAACGCCGGTTTAACGCATCCAAATAGGTAAGATGATCGAACCGTTTCGCGTCCGGGTTGGTCATTGGATCCGAGTCGTAGACACCATCGACCTTGGTAGCTTTTATCAGCACATCTGCGCCCAGCTCCATGGCGCGCAGTGCTGCTGCGGTATCGGTGGAGAAATATGGATTACCTGTGCCGCCACCAAGGATCACCACACGCCCTTTCTCCAGGTGGCGGATCGCTCTGCGGCGAATGTAGGGTTCAGCGACAGCGTGCATTGCCACCGCAGACTGCACCCGGGTTACCAGATTGCCGCGTTCCATGGCGTCCATCAGTGCCAGGGCGTTCATCATTGTAGCCAGCATACCCATATAATCTGCAGTGGCTCTGTCCATCCCCCGGTCCAGTCCGCTGCGACCGCGCCAGAGGTTGCCAGCTCCGATGACGATAGCCACGTCAACGCCTAGACCACGGACTTCCTTGATTTTTTCGGTGATATCCTCGGCGCGCAGTGGGTCGATTCCAAATCCATCCGGGCTGGCCAGGGCTTCCCCGCTCAGCTTCAGTAAGATACGTTTATACTTCACAGTCATTGATTCAGTCATACGCACCTCCTCTAGAAAAAAAGCCAACCCATGGGTTGGCTTTTACGCTTATTCACTATCGGATGCAGTCTCACCCAATTCAAATCGTTGAAAGCGGCGGATAACAACGTTTTCACCGATGGCAGCGATGTTCTGCATCAGCAGCTGCTCTACATTTATCTCGTCATCACGGATATAAGACTGCCGTAGCAGGCAGGTTTCATCCAGATACTTCTTTATACGTCCTTCAACGATGCGGTCAATAATGTTCTCTGGTTTACCTTCTCCGATCGCATAATCTCGAGCCAGGTTCCTTTCTTCCTCCAAAACCTCTTCTGGGATGTCTTGCTCACTTACATAAAGTGGAGCACTTGCGGCGATCTGGAGCGCGATTTCATGCGCAAATGACCGAAATTTTTCTGCCCGGGCGACAAAATCCGTTTCGCAGTTGACTTCTACCATAACGCCCACACGACCGTTTCCATGTGAGTACAGTTCGACCATGCCTTCAGAGGCTTCCCGGTCGGCTCGTTCTGCAGCTTTTGATATCCCTTTTTCGCGTAGAAATTCGAGAGCTTTATCAAAATCACCGTCCGCGTTTTCCATAGCCTTCCGACAGTCCATGATACCGATACCGGTTTCTTCTCGCAATTCCTTAATTTGAGCTGTAGTGATGCTCATTATTATTCCTCTTCGTCAGCGTGTTGTTCATCTTTGCCGGAATCATCGTCATCTGTATCGATTTCTTCGATTTCCTCTCCAGATTCCTCTTGTTCTACTACATCTTCTGCGATGTCAACGGCGTCGACTTCTTCAGCAACGGTTTCTTCAGCTTCATCCTCGACTTCAGTTGCGGTATCTGTTGGTGCTGCTGCTTCCTCTTCCGTTTCCACCAGCTCGTCAATTGTTTCTTCAGCAGCGGCTCCCTCCAGCTCCTGTTCTTCAATCTCTTCTTCGGCTGATGCCTCTACCTGTTCCTCTTCTTCAATCTCTTCTTCAGCATCAGCTTCTTCCAGCTCCTCTTCTTCAACTGCTGCTTCTACCTGTTCCTCTTCTTCTACTAATTCTTCGGCGGCTGCTTCTTCTGGTTCTATTTCTTCAATCTCACCTTCGATGGCAGCTTCTTCCTGATCCCCTTCTTCCATTTCTGCTTCAATTACTTCAGCGATTTCTTCTGCTTCAACTTCTGCTTCCGCCTCTTCGGGGATCTCCTGCTCCTGTTGGACGCTGGCAGTAATTTTTGCCAGGGTCGCTTCGCCGAGCAGATCTTCGTCCGGAATTTCCTCTTCTTCTATTATTTCAGCCATTTCCATACGAAGGGCATCTTCAATTTCTTCCTCTTCCTTCCGCGAGGCCTTTCCTTCGAGCACTGCGTCAGCCATCTTGTTGACCAGCAATTTAATCGCGCGGATAGCATCATCGTTGGATGGAATAATGTAATCCACATTTTTAGGATTGCAATTTGTGTCCACCATGGCAATCACAGGGATATCCAACAGATTTGCTTCGTGTATGGAAGTTTCTTCACGTCGCACATCGACCACGAATAGAAGATCAGGTAGACTGCTCATGGTTCGGACACCACCCAGCAGCATATCCAATCGCTCGATCTTGCGGTTGAAATTCAGGGCTTCTTTTTTCGTGAATTGTTCAAATTCCCCTGAATCGCGCATGCGTTCTAACCGTTCAAGTTCGTTTAGACGTTCCCGGATCGTACGCCAGTTCGTGAGTGTTCCACCCAGCCAGCGATAGATAACGTAGGGCATACCGCAGCGGATCGCTTCGATCTCGATCGTCTCTTGAGCCTGCCGCTTCGTGCCTACAAACAGCATGCTGCCTCCCTCGGCAATCGTATCGCGTACCAGGTCGTATGCCTCTCCCAACGCCTTGACGGTTTGCTGCAGGTCGATAATGTGGATATTGTTGCGCTCGGTGAAGATGTAGGGCTTCATGGCGGGATGCCACTTGTTGGTGCGATGCCCAAAATGCACACCACTTTCGAGTAGGGCTTTCATCGTTACGATAGCCATTGTAAAACTCCTTTGCGTTTTTCCTCCGCCTCCGTCTGCCCTGTTCGGAACCGTTTTGAACCAAAACCCTTCGGCACGCCCGTTCAGGTCGGGAGACGTGTGAGATAAAATTGCGCCCCTGTGGGGCATAGTATCACCCGCCGAGGGCGGGTGTTTGCGAAGTATATCACAGGCTTTTTTGCACGTCTAGTATAGCATGTGAAAATATTAATAGAAATTCGCCCTGGTATTGTTTTCGAGTTAAAATCTACCTATGGATCTCATCGAATTGAAGCGGACTTTAGCAGAAATTCCTCTCGGTCGAATTCATTATTTCGATAGGATTGGCTCAACGAACAGCGAAGCCGCCCGTCTGGCTGAGGCAGGCGCCAGTGATCTTACCCTGGTAGTTGCCGATGGACAAACCGCAGGCAGGGGCAGGGCAGGAAAACGCTGGACTACTCTGCCCAGCACAGCGCTGGCGTTCAGTCTGGTACTGAGAGTGCCTGCTGAAGATCGAGCTCACTATTCTCAGTTCGCGACCAGATACACTGCACTGAGTGCTCTGGCTGTTTGCGATGCATTGGAGCAAAACTATGGTTTAGGCACTCATATCAAATGGCCGAACGATGTGCTGGTCGGAGGGAGAAAAATATGCGGTGTTTTATCTGAAGCGTCCTGGTTGGGGGATCGACTGCAGGCAGTGATACTGGGGGTCGGAGTCAATGTTTTCCAGGGTGGTGTACCGCATGATGACGAAGTGGATTACCCGGCAACAAGCGTTGAGCAGAGTTTGATAGATTCACGTGAAAGCAATATTGCTGGAATAAACACCATTGATCGGCTGGTTTTTCTGAAAGAGATTCTTTCTCAAATTATTGGGAGGAGACCTCAATTACTTAAACCTGAGTTTATCCGCACATGGGAGCAAAGGCTTGCGTATCGCGGTAGATGGGTGGAGATTGTCACTTTGGGGCGAGACAATGTTGTACGCGGGCAAGTGTTGGGTCTGGAGCAGGATGGATCTTTGCAGTTGAAGGACGCCGATGGAAAAATATTTAAGGTTTCCAGCGGGGGAGTCAGTTTAAGAGAAGTAGAAAATCAGGATGACCGCCCAATTTCCCACACCATAAAAACCGATCAGGTTAATGACGGGCAGCAAAATACCTGATAAGGGTTGGCTGTTCGAAATCGCTTATTCGTCAGCTGCTCCGACGCTGCGCAGGTCAGCCTTCGAGATACGAGCCATGGTGGCGACTGAGTCGTCTCCCTTCAAATTCATGATGCG
>JAUXFR010000263.1 GCA_030622805.1 Anaerolineae bacterium
AATGCATTCACAACGGATGGGATCTACGTCATTGAGAACAAGGATTCACTGCAGGCATGGATGATTGCCAAACAGCCTATAGAAGGTGATGAAACCGTTCAAAATTATGTGATCGTCGGATTACAATTGGACGATGAATTCGCCAGCCAGATGCAGGAACAAACTGGTCTTGAGCACATCATTTGGATCAATGGAGAACCCACAGCTACCAGTTTTTCGCAGGGCACCGCACCACTCAGCGCGATTTCACCCAGGACAGATATCCATCCTTCTCATGAAAATAGCACGGAGCGGAAATTCAAGCAGGACGGGCTACCCTATTATGCTGCCAGTTTCCCACTGGATGAAACAAATGCAGTATCCGAAGTGGTTTTAAATGTGGCAGGGATCACCGCCACACAAAATCGTTTGTTTTGGATATCGCTTATCAGTATTCTGGCGGTAGCGACCCTGGTATCAATTTTTGGAATTTCCCTTACGCGTCAAATCAGCAATCCACTTGTACATCTGTCCAACTCCGCTGCCAGATTCAGCAAAGGCGACCTGGATTCAGCCGTTGATCAGCAGGTCCGTGTACGTGAGGTCGCCGAAGTCGCTCGAGCATTGGAAAACGCACGCGTGGACCTGTTGGAAACTTTAACTCATCTGGAACACGAAAAAGCCTGGGTAAATCACCTGCTGGAATCGATCGTTGAAGGCATTGTCACATTAGATGACCATGGTAATATCAGCTACTTCAGCAAAGGCGCAGAACGGATCACAGGCTGGAGCCACGCGGATGTCATCGGATCTTCGTATGAAGAGGTCTTTCGAATTGCTGACTCACAGCAACCGATCAGCGAATTGGTTCCTGCTCCAGGTAAAAAACGCAAGATGACCATAGAGCTTGCGGATGGGCACTTCGCCACCCTTTCTTTCACCGGCGCCCACTTAGCCCCAGCAGAAGCGGGTGACGCTCAGGTGGTGTTGGTATTCCGCGACGTGAGCGAAGAAGAGACCATACGCCGTATTATGGGGCAATTCCTGGCCAATATCGCACATGAATTTCGCACCCCTCTCTCTGCTTTGGAGGCATCCATCGAATTGTTAATCGACCAGGCTTCTGACCTGAGTGAGGCTGAACTTCAGGAGCTGTTGTCCTCGATTCATCTTGGAGCGCTTGGTTTACAGACACTGGTGGACAACTTGCTGGAGGGCGCCAGCATCGAAGCCGGGCGATTCCATGTCTCACCACGGCACGCTGACCTGGGAAAAATTATCGCCGAGGCTGCTCAAACCATGCAACCGCTTCTGGATAAGTACGATCAACATCTGGTTGTCGAGATACCCACTCCTATCCCCATTGTATATGCAGATTCCAGGCGAATCGTACAGGTGCTTATCAACCTGCTGTCAAACGCCATCAAATTCGGTTCTCCTGGATTCAGTATTGATATCGATGTGATAGAAATTAGGGATTGGGCGAAAATTATGGTCACTGACCGGGGACCTGGCATCCCGCACGAGCAAAAGGATCTGGTATTTCGGCGATTCACGTACTCGGGTTCACCAGACACAAACGCGAAGGCAGGAGTGGGATTGGGTCTCTCGGTCGTGAAGGCAATCATCGAGGGGCACGGGGGTCAGATTGGAGTGGATGACCGACCCGGTGGCGGGTCGATTTTCTGGTTCACGATACCGCTGGTAGATGAAAAATGAAAGCCTTAATCGTTGATGACGACCGGGTTCTTGCGGATGTGATTGCGTTTACGCTGCGGCGGGATGGTTTTCAAGTGATCCTGGCTTACGACGGCAGCACTGCAATACAACGCTGGTCCGAGGAACAACCGGACATTATTATCCTTGATATTAATATGCCCAAGATGGATGGATTCGCAGTGTGTCGGCGCATCCGCGAAAAATCTGACACGCCAATTATTTTACTCACCGTGAGAGGGGAGGAGGATGACATTGTACAGGGTCTCGAGATCGGGGCCGATGACTACATTGTGAAACCGTTTAGCCCGCGGCAGCTTGTCGCCCGCGCTCACGCAGTTTTGCGCCGGGCCGGGCAGACCCCACACCCAACAAAAATCCAGGTTGGTGACCTAATGTATGATTCAACCAAAAGGGAAGTCAGCATTGGAAGCAGCAATCCTACGTCGCTTACACCCCTGGAGAGCCGCCTGCTCGAATGTTTAATAGTCAATGCCGGTCAAGTCCTGACGACGAACGCAATAATCGACCACGTATGGGGACCAAGCGGCGCAGACAGCGACATGCTGCGCCAGCTAGTCAGGCGTCTCCGCCGCAAGATTGAACCCGACCCCGTCAATCCAACGTACATCAAGACCGTTCCCGGCCTGGGCTATGGTCTGGAAGGTACAACGGATATGGATTGATTGGAATCCAGCTCTCGTTCTAAGACTCTGACAATTTACCATTTAACCCAATGCGGGTGCATCCCAATGCACCCGCTTATTTTTTTATCACAGCATTGTCACAAAATTATCACGAGATCTGTCACTCCGATCTGGTAAATTTTAAATGTGTCAGTGTGTAGTTAATTATTTACGACATAGCAAGGTACGTACAGGAGATATCAGATGATCACACCAACAATTTCACCTGATCTGTCAATAGATTTACGCTCAACTCTAGAAAGGGAATACATAAAGGAATACCTGCAAAGCCGAGGCTACCAGCAAATGGACTTCGGACGTCTTCCAGCAGAAGAGTCAAAAAAATTGATGGCAGAAGCTTGCACTTATGCTTCTCTGAAACTGGAGCAAATAGCCTCAAGAGCAAAATTTCTAGAGAAGATCCAATATGTCTGACAAGCTTCTCGATAGTAAAAAACGCGCCCCTACTTACCTGCATATCAACCAGATGACACTC
>JAUXFR010000057.1 GCA_030622805.1 Anaerolineae bacterium
CATGGGCGTGAGCGACTCCGTACTTCCCACGATTGCCAGATCACGCACAGGCTAATTCAGTGATGATAATCAAAGTACAGGTCACCGGCTCTTTCACGCTGGGTATAATTCTTCTAGATCAGCACGGTAGCAGCTCGTATAATAATGAGACACTCCGCAAACATTACAAGTATAGGTAGAAATCACCGTGAATACATTCCCAATCATCCCAAAACCTTACTCTATGTCCCCAATTCCGGGCGTTTTTCGATTTAGTGGACATACCAGGATAATTGCCCGGGACGGTCTTGAACCGATCGGGGTATATCTCAAAGAAGTCATTCAATCGATCGCTGGTCTCTCCCTTGATGTTAGTTCAGCCGAAATGAAGCCCCCTTCTGCGGGTACAATCCTGCTGACACTGATGGGGGAGAATCAAGTTCTGGGCAGGGAAGGCTATCAACTGGAAATATCTAATAATGAGATCGTCATACGCGCACCTCACCCAAGCGGGGTGTTCTACAGCATCCAGACCCTGCGACAGCTGATGCAGGCATCGCACAGGGACCAGCAGTTATCCGAGGGAGGAGACTGTCTTATCCCTGCTGTCAAGATAGAAGACCGACCGCGCTTCCGCTGGCGCGGTATGCACCTGGACGTGGCGAGGCACATGTACCCCATCGATTTCATCAAGCGCTTCATCGACCTGATGGCGCTGCATAAGTTGAACACCTTCCACTGGCACCTTACAGACGACCAGGGCTGGCGCATCGAGATTAAGAAATACCCAGGACTGACAGAGATCGGGTCCAGACGGAAAGCGACTCCCATCCCGGCGAACAGGCAAGTATCCGACGGAATACCCTACAAAGGGTTCTACACCCAGGATCAGGTCAGAGAAATTGTAGATTATGCCACCAGGCGCTTCGTGACTGTGATTCCGGAGATCGAATTGCCCGGTCACGTGCTGGCGGCACTTGCGAGCTACCCCGAACTTGGATGCACGGGGGGATCTTATCAAGTGGCCACTTCCTGGGGCGTGTTTGAGGACGTCTTCTGTGCAGGGAATGAGAAGGTGTACGAATTCCTTGAAGATGTGCTCAATGAGGTAATCGAGCTGTTTCCTGCCGGTTACATCCATATCGGCGGGGACGAGGTGCCAAAGGATCGCTGGAACCATTGCCAAAAATGTCAGTCAATGATCGAGAAGCAAGGGCTGAAAAACGCAGCCGAGCTGCAGAGCTATTTTATCAAACGTATAGCAGCGTTCTTATCCACACGTAGACGCCGGATCATCGGCTGGGATGAGACCCTGGAAGGCGGTCTCGCTGCTGATGCCACTGTTATGGTCTGGCGAGATGCTTCCTATGGGGTGCAGGCAGCACGCATGGGGCACGATGTGATCATGTGCCCGACCGAGTACTGCTACTTCGATACCTACCAGGCCCAAGATCAGGAGCGAGAACCGCCAGCGATCGGAGGGTTCCTGCCATTGGAAAAAGTATACGCCTTTGAGCCTATCCCCGATGAATTAAACCCGGATCAAACCAAGCACATCCTCGGGGGGCAGGGGAACATCTGGACCGAGTACATACCCACGCCTGAGGGGGTTGAATACATGGCGTTTCCGAGAGCCACGGCGCTGGCTGAGGTGTTGTGGTCACCACAAGAAGTGAAGGATTATAAGGATTTCTGCCAGCGCCTGCGGGGATTTCTTCGTCATCTGGATGGTTTGGGAGTCCACTATCGTGATCCGTTCGCTGTGAAAACCTTGCGAGGGGTTGGACTGCATAATAGTTTGTGACTCTTTTCGGCACGCTTTACATTAGAGCATGATTTTGAGATAACCCTCGCAAGGTTGCTTAACGTATCCAATCGATCCTTGATCCAGTTCTGATATTAAGGATAATCGAGGAATTAACCATATAAGGAGCTGCAAATCAATGAACATCAAACCGACAAACAATGATGTCGACCGCATTTTTGAAACATACACAAAGCCAGGTTCGCCGGGATGTGCGCTGGCTGTGATGAAAGGCGGGGAGATCGTTTACAGGCAAGGGTACGGCTTGTCTAATCTTGAGCAGAATCAGCCAACCCTGCCATCAACGGTATTTAATATCGGCTCAATGGCCAAGCAGTTCACAGCGTTTACTATCGCACTGCTCGAAAACGAAGGCAAACTGTCTTTCGATGACGATTTCCGAAAGTACGTCCCCGAGATGCACGACTTCGGTCCGACGATCACCATCCGTAACCTGATTCACCACACCAGCGGCATCCGCTGCACCTTTCCGGATCTACTTTTCCTGGCTGAATGGCGCGAAAGTGACGCAACCAGCACGGATGATGTCTTCCGGCTGCTAAAGAGGCAGCGTGAACTGGACTTCCCAACCGGAACGGAATACGCCTACGCCAATTCCAACTATATCCTGCTGGCATTGATCTGCAAGCGTATCAGCGACCTTTCCTTCGCGGCATTTTGTGAACAGCACATCTTCGAACCACTTGGTATGGTGAGCACGGTCATCAATGATAATTACTATAAGATCATCCCCGGGCGTGCCCTCGGTTACTACGTAAATGAAGGTGTCTGGATGAACGCGCCGTTGACCGATTCAGTGGTCGGTCCGACCAACGTTTACAGCACCGTGGAAGACCTGGCGCTATGGGACGAGAACTTCTACACAGGTAAGGTCGGTGAAAAGCAAATTATTGAACAGATTCACGAACCCGGTCGCCTGGATGATGGCACCGAGCTGGACTACGCATTTGGTCTGATGGTCGGTCCAACGCACCAGCACCACGGCTGGCAGGTAGTTGAACATGGCGGAGGGCAAGGCGGCTACACCTCCCATATGATACGCTTCCCCGAGCGGCACCTGAGCGTGGTGGCGTTATTCAACCACTTCGTCTGGAATGCGCGCGACTATGCCTTACAGGTCGCCGACCTGTTCCTCGATGTCAAACAACCCCAGAAGTCAGAGGCAACCGAATCTGGCACGATGACAACGCCTCCTGAACAAATCGATTTGAGCGCGGAACAACTGAAACTGAAAACCGGCAAATATTTTAACCACCGGCGCGTTGCGTTGCGAGAGGTCACGCTCAAAGACGGGAGACTGCAATACCAGGGATATGACCTGGTGCCCTTGATGGAACACAGGTTCTTTATTGAAGATGAACCCGATGTTTATGTTGAGTTTCAGACGGGATCCTCAGGCCATTCTGAAAACATAAAGACGATCACGATATCTGGTGAATACACCTATGATCGTGTTGAAAGTGTTGCTCCTGCAATCGAGGAGCTGGCAGACTGTACAGGTCATTATTACAGCACAGAACTGGATCTTTACTGGACGATTCATCTTATAGATGACCACCTGATCGTTAAACGTCGCAAGTACGTTGACACAAAGCTCTCCCCTTTATTCACAGACGCCTTCAGCGATGACTGGCAGCCCATCATGGAATGGCCCTTGACATACACAATTATCTTCGAGCGGGACGAAGCCAGGGCTGTAAGCGGTTTTCGCGTGTCGGGTTCCCGCATCAGGCATCTGAAATTCGTGCGGGTGACTGGGCTGATCTATCAGCCAATGAAGAAAGTACGGGTTTGATGATCCGTTCAGGGGAATGCTATCTCTATCTCCCGCCAGGTTAGACCGCCATCACTGGTCCCCAGTAGCTGCCAGCGCTGCTCACAGTGTATCGGCGCTGGTGCCTGCTTATCCCCTTCACAGGAACCCATCTGCACCACAACCAGACCGTTGTCAGAGTCAAAGAAGTCCAGAGCGACCACCCCCTGCGGAAGGATACTATCAGCCAGAACACTTTCCAGATATGAGATATTATTATCCAGATATAATTCCATGATCCTGCCCAAAATATTTGCAGAAGAGATATCCCGACCAACAGGGAAGCTGTGCCCAATTAGCCATGTTAGACCACCATTCCGGGTGTAATATAGTTTAAGTATGCTATCCGATGCGCTGTGGGATATCACCGGCAGCCACCCGTTCACACCATCGCTAAAAGATGGTAGACACATAGAAACCTGTTCTCCCTTGATCAAATCCAAATCCTGACGCTTCCATGTGCGCCCGCCATCGCGGGTATGGTAAAGCTGATCACCCGCCGGACCCCCGGCGACCCAACCACGCTTACTGTCAAGGAATTTGACCGCCTCACCGAGCGGGACCCCCCGCTCCTGCCAGGTTTCTCCCCCATCTTCTGTCAGGAACAGCCTCCCCAGGCTGAAATTGCTGCCCGATTGCTGCCTGAGCACCACCCAAGCGGTATACGAATCGAGCGGGTCGATATAGGCGGTATCAACAGCTAATCCATTGTCATTATCGAGCGGTAGGTGATCGGTTTGCCATGTCAATCCACTGTCATTCGTGCGGGATATCACCAGTTCGCCCGTCGTTTCCATGCGGCTCACCAGCCAGGCGTGCTGTAGGTCAAGGAAAGCGACGTTCAGCACGTGTACATTTAAGGGCGTGATATCCTGCCATGATCCACCGCTGTCCTGCGTAACCAGCAGGCGCCCCTCCGACAGCACCCATCCTTTATTAATTCCAAACAGTCCCAATTCATCGATCGGGGTGCCGTAAATTTCCAACATCGTTCCCTTACCCCCTCCCCCTTCCGCCCTGTCCCCAGCACCCAGTGCCGTGATCTCGCCATCCAGCACGTTGCTATCAATGCCCAACGAGATTCCACCCCACGTTTCAACGTGGTCGCCGGCGTACTGTTTGATACGCTGGTGGTCAGTAAACAAATCGTTCGGTACACAGGATGCATCCCAGACCGATGCCTCCGGGTCGTAAGCGCTGCGGTACCAGTGAGCGATCCACACATCGTCGGGCGGCGGATCGATCTCCGCCCACTTGGAGACATACGAGCTGCAGGCGCCGCCGTATACGCCAGATTTCATGCCCAGCTCGTGCAGTTTCTCCGTCCAGCCGCGCAGGAACGCTGCCACTGCATTGTGGCAGGAGGTCATATCGTCGTGATAGCCCTCCAGATCGTAGTAGATGATGTTTTCGCCGGTGAAACCCAACTCCCTGGCTGCATCAGCAGCCGCTCCGGCTTCCACCTGCCCCTGGTCGTATGCGATTTCCGTATCGTAGCTGAAGCGATGCGCATATTTATCCGTGCACGGCGCCTGCGGACCGACCCAGGTTTCGATAAAAGTCCAGCCCTGCCCTGCGACCTGCCGCACCCACATGTCATCCAGCGGATTATCCTTGCAGTAGAAGCTGACACCTCCCAGGTACAGGTTATACACGCGGTAGGGACTGCTCTGCCACCAGGTCGCCATCTCATCAACCTCCGACAAATAGCAGCGGTCGAAGCCCTGCTCGTCGCTCACCAGCACCATACTGTGCAGATCAACCGCAAATTCGGTGGATAAAGACTGGTGGATGGTCTTGTAATCCAGATGAACGGTGGGGGTGAATACACCGCTGCAGAGAGGCGCCGAGGTAGTGTAGCCGTGCTGCCAGTCTCCCGGCTCCAGGGTGATCGTATCGCTGTAGATCAAGGTCTCCCCACAGGGACTCTCCTGGTGCCACTGCAGGTTGACATCCGTTGTGGTTAAGAAATCGTTTGTTCCGCTGGTCCAGTACTGCATATCCTCGCCCGATTGGAAGGCGATCTGCTCTTTTCCCTGTGCATCGCTGGTCCAGGCGTCCAGCAGCTCCACTTCTGGGAACCCATTATCGACCATCAAAGGCATGTACAGGTAGAATGATTCAGCTTCGGTGCTTTCGGATGTAGAACTGCGCGGGACACCCGGTTCAGGCGTGATTGATCCTGGCACACTGGCTGCTGAGACCAGTCGCCCTTCATGTGGAATGTGCCGCATCTCGAGCGCGAAAAAGGAAATCAGCAGTATGCCGGTGAAAATCAGCACTGGGATCAGTTTGACTGTATAGCGTCGCAATCTAGGGGTCATGTCGGTGGATGTCTACCAACTTTGACATCAGGAAAATTATAACCCCTCATCGATTAAAACACGCTCAAAGGAACGCTAAAGGATGCTTAAGCATAAGTGTGATCGATGGGAATAGATTTCATAAAGGGAATTTCACGAACATGGGGTAGCAATGATAAATTACTTCTTTGAGCACCGAGAAACAATACTCAAGCAATACTTTGGTACGGTACCAAAATAACTGCACTTCAGATTATAATTTACAGGTATTTTAATAATCATCCAAGAAGGAAAACCTATGACAGACTACATAATTGAAACCAAAGGGTTGTCGGTTTATTACGGACACCACCGGGGTATATTGGATGTCGACCTGCACATCGAAAAAGGGGAGGTGTTCGGCTTCCTGGGGCCAAACGGTTCGGGGAAGACTACCACCCAGCGCGTCTTGATGGACATTATCCGCCCCACCGCGGGTGAGGCCAGCATGTTTGGCAAAGACTGTCAGAAGGAAGGCGTCGCGGCAAGAGAGCGGGTGGGCTACCTGCCTGGCGAGTTGAGCCTGTATGACAACATGAAAGCTCACCAATTCTTCAAGATGTACTACTCCCTGCAGAAAAACAATTCCGATCCCAAATACTGGCAAGCGCTGTCTGAGCGGCTTGACCTCGATACCAGCCGCAGAATACGTGAATATTCACGCGGGAACAAACAAAAGGTGGGCGTGGTGATAGCATTCATGAACAAACCAGAGCTGCTCATATTAGACGAACCCACCACCGGACTGGACCCGTTGGTACAGCAAACGGTTATGGAGCTGGTGCGCGAAGCCAATGCAGCCGGTGCGACCGTATTCTTCTCTTCTCACATCCTGCCGGAAGTGCAGGCCGTCTGCGACCGGGTGGGGATCATTCGCGAGGGGCAGCTGGTCGCTATTGAGCGGGTAGATGATTTAACCACACAGCATTTCAAACGGGTGCGCTTCAACTTTGCCTCAACGCCCCCAGACGAGGCCTTCTCACAGGATGGAGTGTCTGTATTGGCGCGCGATGATAATGGAATCACCCTGGAAATTCACGAACACCTGGACAAGGTAATGGAAACTGCCGTATCTTACGGCATCACCGATATCGAGACCATCCCTGTTACGCTTGAAGAGATCTTCCTGGCCTATTACAGCAAAGGAAATGGAGGCAGCAATGCTTAGGTTATTACTGCAAGAATTACGCTCCCGGCGCAACGCAATTATTGGCTGGGCCATCGGTCTCTCACTACTGCCCGCTATCTATGTAGGCATCTACCCCCAGTTTGCGGATGATTTAGCCGGGATGCAGGACATTTTAGACCTGGAAATATACAAAGCCATGGGGATGAGCTTCGGCACCTTTGAAGATTGGATAGCATCCACTGTGATCAATATCGTACCGATACTGGTGGCGATTTATGCAGTGCTCGATGGCACAGGCACACTGGCCGGAGAGGAGGATTCCGGCAAGCTGGAACTGGTCGTGGCGCTGCCCATCCCGCGCTGGCAAATTGTCATCGTGAAGGCTATCGCCCTTGGCATCGCCCTGTTCCTCATCTTGCTGCTCGTGTCTATCACTACCACCATCGTTTTCCTGGCGATCGAGAGTGATGTGGAAACCAGCCTGACAGCCTGGGATGTCTTGTGGGGTTTGATGTACACATGGCCTATTGTGATGGCTTTTGGCATGATCAGCCTGTTCCTGGGAACATTCACTCCCAGCCGGCGAATCGCAGCACTGATTGCTACTGTGGTTGTGATCGTCAGCTACTTCGGCACCAACCTGGCATCGCAGGTCTCGGCGCTGGAATCAATACAGCCATTCTTCCTGTTCA